>DASXLF010000038.1:0-6725 GCA_036496405.1 Steroidobacteraceae bacterium
ATGCCCGGCACTTCCCCTGCACGCAATGCCTGTTGCAGGCCTTCCCAATACTCGACCGTGAGCAAATCGCCGTGGGCGGCGCGAAACGCGCGCCGCAGGTAGCGGTCATCGACGCGCAGGCCGGATTCGATTTCCTCCGGCAGAAATACCACCCCGTCTTCGAAGTACCAGGCCGGCACCTCCTCCTCGCCGTCGCATCGGTCGAGATTCGTGCGCACCTTGACGTCGGTGAGCAGTTCCACCGCGTCGAAATCGTACAGGTACACCTTGAGATAGCGGTTCACGCCGTAATTGCGAACGTCGAAGTCCTTGTTGAACACGTTGGCGGCGGCATTGTTCCTGATGCAGTAGCCGAGATTGACGATGGCGCGGCTGGCCCGCTCCTCCGGCGCCGCGGCCAGGAATACATTCAGAGGCGTGAGCTTTCGCTGCACCACCAGGTACCTGAATACCAGCGCCTCATCCTGCAGCCGCACGGCGTTGCTGGCCTCGCTCAGTAATTCAGCCAGCAGTTCAGGCTTGAACCAGCAACAGTCCAGCTTCAGATTGTTGTAGAGAATATTGTCCAGCATGCTGCCGGTGCGATTGATCTCGTGCACCCGCCGGTACTTGTCCATCACCGCTTCGGCGCCCTGGTAACTGTCCCACTTGTAACCGGCGGTGGGACGGTCGCGGATGACCTTCAGAATGTAGGCGGAGCGCGGCGAGGTGAATGCAATGGCCACGGTCCCCGGCCAGCCCGGTGCGGTATCCAATAGTTCGCGTTGCCTGCTCAACTGCCGCTTGACCTCGTTCATCACGGCCACCTTGCTCACATGATGAAAGCCGATGGTCGAGTAATGCAGGCCCAGCGGCCGGCGCGGCATGATGCTGTGCAGGAAATCGCTGAGTTCGTGATAGAGGCGGTTGGTGACCTGAAACGGCGCTTCCGTGGAGCTGAAGAGGTTGTGGGCATGAGGGGTGGTGTGAAGCAGCGCCTCCGCCCGGACGCCGTCCGGCTCATTCAGTAATGCGACCACGAACGGTTTGTACTCATTGCCTTTCAGCACCAGGCGGCCCACCAGGTAGGCGCCGCGATTACGGAAAAAGCCGGCGCGAATCATCTCGATCGCATACAGACCCGCGCCCGCCTTGGCCGCCAGCACATCGTTCAATCGCCGGGTGATCAGCGCGGCATCCGCTCCGGCATCGAGAAACGGCACCGACAGGGCGGCGACGGCCAGGATTCTCTGCACCACGCGATGATCCACCGGCCAGGAGCAGGCGAAGGTTTCGTAAACGGCATCGCGTTCGTAGTCTGCCGCCTGGTGCTCGCCAAACGCGTACTCAACCGACTTCCAGTCGCCCTGGTAGAGTCGGCGGCGCGTGGAGTGCAGATAGGCCAACGCGAGATCGGCCTCGTAGCGGTCAGCCACGGCCGGTAGAAACTCGGCTTCGACCTGGCCCCAGAGTTCCTCGCTCTGTGTCAGCGCCGGATACGCCGCCCGCATGTCCTGCGCCAGGGCATACACCGTGGCGTTGTACAGTCCCAGACGCTTCTTGGCGTGCGCCACCGAGGCCTGGGGATCGCGATTCTCAAACGCCTCTTTCGCCAACCAGGTGAGGGTCAGGAACTCCTCGTAGAACTGGGTGAATACGGCCGCCACCCAGGCGGCGCTCAGCGCGATCCGCTCGCGTTCGGTGGCTGCCGATGACACCAGCGCCGCACAGTCGCTCGCCAGGTTTGGACGGTTCATTGTTTCGATACTAATCCACTACTCCGGCTATTTGCCTGCGCCCCTTACGGGGCGTAGATTCCAGCAAAACTCAGGGAGGGTTTCACATGAAGAAGCTAACTGCATTGGCCACTTTGGCTGCATTGCTGCTGCCAGCGCTGGTAATGGCGCAAAGTGCATTTGTCGGCACCTGGAAGGCTGATCTCAGCAACGTGCAGATGCCGCAGAAACCGGACCGTTACCTGCTGGACAAGGGTGTGTTCGAATGCCTGACCTGCGTGCCGCCGGTGAAGGTGCCAGCCGATGGCCAGGATCACGCGGTCTCAGGTCATCCCTACTTCGACACCGTCGCGGTCAAAATCATCGACGATCACACCATCCAGGAAACCGACAAGAAAGCCGGCAAGACGGTCACGACCAGCACCACCCGGGTCGCAGCCGACGGCAAGACGGCCACGTTCGAATTCTCCGACAACAGCGCCAGCAATGGCGCGCCCATAGTCGGCAGCGGAGTGGCCACGCGAGTGGCAGCGGCGCCGGCCGGCGCGCACGCGACATCCGGCTCCTGGCGTACCACCAAGCTGAACAACATCTCCGACAATGGCTTGCTGGTGACCTATGCGCTGGACGGTTCGACGCTGAAAATGAGTAACCAGCTCGGCCAATCCTATGCCGCGCCCCTGAACGGCAAGGATGTACCCTACACCGGCGATCCGGGTCTCACCAGCGTCTCGGTCAAGCGCATCAGCGCCAACACCGTCGAGGAATCCGATAAGCGTAACGGCAAGGTCGTCTGGGTCGGGCGCATGACGGTAGCGGCGGATGGCAGGAACCTGAAGGTGGCCTGGAAGGATAACCTGAGGGGCACTTCCGGATCCTACGCGGCGGTGAAACAGTAGTAGCAACCGCTAGCGGTATTCGCGATGACAGTCCTCGCAGGCGTCACCAATCTTCTTGACGTCTGCGACCGCGGTGCTGCAGGTGCCGGCGGCCTGCGCCGGCTGTAGCGCGTCCCGCAAGGCATCGGCGCGTTTATGGAATTCCGTGTCCTGCGCGTACGCCAGCGGGAATGCCTGCAGTAATTCACCATACACCGCCAGCAGGTACTCGCGCTGCCGGTTGAAGTTCGCGCAATCCCCGCTCTGGGCCGCCGCGTCCAGACGATCGATGTGAAACTGCGCCAGGCCCATGACCGAGCGCGTGTGCTGATGCCGCCGCGCCGTCATGCGCGTGAGACTGTTGCCCAGAAAGGCACCCAGCAGCAGGCACAGAACAGCAACCATGATCCACTTCGCCATGTCTTATCATCCTCGCAATGAGCCTGGCAGCGATCATCTTTGATATCGACGGCACCCTCGCTGAAACCGAGGAACTGCATCGCGCGTCCTTCAACCTGGCATTCACGGACGCCGGTCTGCCGTGGCATTGGGACCAGCAATTATATGGCCGGCTGCTGGAAGTTACCGGCGGCAAGGAACGGCTGCGGCATTTCATCGACTCGCTGCCGTCAAACCCCCTGGGCGCACACCCGGCCGCCGCCATCGCTTCACTGCACGCTGCCAAGACCACCCATTACGCCGGGCTGGTCGAGCATGGAGCGCTGCCGCTGCGTCCCGGCTTCGCGGCGCTGATCGAGGATGCACGCCGGGCCGGGATCCGGCTGGCTATCGCCACCACCACCAGCCTGCCGAATGTCGAAGCATTGCTGCGGGCCAACTTCAATGAGCGCGCTACGACGCTGTTCGAAGTCATTGCTGCCGGCGATTCGGTGACGCGCAAAAAGCCGGCGCCGGACATCTACCTGAGCGTGCTGGCGCAAATGCAACTGTCAGCCTGCGATTGCCTGGCGGTCGAGGATTCGTGCAACGGTCTGCTATCGGCACTGGCCGCGGGCATCGCCACGCTGGTGGTCAGAAGCAACTACACGCGCGAACAGCAATTTCCTGGAGCCGCTTTGGTCGTGGATGATCTCGAGCAGGCACGGCAGCGGCTCGACACCGGCAACCTGCTCACGGCACTGCAGGCACTTCACCGGCGCGCTTAAGTGCGCGGCGGCAGCAGCAGCGCAGGCAATTCGTCCATGCCATCGATCCATGCATCACTCGGCAGCGACCGCGGATCCTGGCCCTCGTTGTAACCGTAAGTCACACAGATGACTGCAATCCCCGCGGCACGTGCCGCCTTGAGGTCGTTGATCGAATCCCCGACCATCAGCGCCTGCGCCGGCGGCAATCCCAGCGAATCGCAGGCAAACAGCAATGGCTGCGGATCGGGCTTGCGCCGCTCGCAGCTGTCACCGCCGACAATGAGATCGAGCCACCGACTCAGTCCCAGCCGCTCGAGCAACGCCACCGCGAAGCGTCGTTGCTTGTTGGTGATGACGGCGGTGCGCAGCCCGGCCTCATGCAGGCGCTGCAATGCCGCCATTGCGCCGGCGTACGGCTGCGCAGTGCTGTCATTGCGCTCTTCCAGCTCGCCATAGTGATGGAAGAAGCGCTCGACGATGGCGGCCTTGGTGGAATCATCCAGCGTGCGCTGCTGCGCCTGCGCCGCACGCTCCACCAGCACCAGGCCGCCGCGTCCGATCATTTGCCGGACAGCGGCCTCGGCCATGGCGCTCCAGCCGTATTCCGCCACGGCGCGATTGATCGCCAGAGTAATGTCGGCAGCGGTATCCAGCAGCGTACCGTCCAGATCGAACAGCACGCCGGACAACGCACGCCCATCCCAGCGCGCGTTCAGGAGGTCTGACTTCGCGCCGGCGGCGGCGCGGTGGAATTGCGCAGGATCAGTTCGAACTCGAGCAGGCGCCGGGGCACTGGCGAGGGCCAGCCGTTGCGCCGCGGCGAGTACTCGATGATCAGCTCGGTCGCCGCACGTGCCATGGCGGTTACCGGTTGTCGGATGGTCGTCAGCTGCGGCCAGATCATGGTGGCCACCGGGGCGTCATCGAACCCCACCACCGACAGTTGCTCCGGCAGGCGCATTCCCAGCTTGCGCGCCACGCAGATCACCGCTGCGGCGGTGTCGTCGTTGCTGGCGAAAATCGCGGTCGGCGGTACCGCTGCGCGCAACATCTCTTCAGCGCATACCAATCCATCGGCAAAAACGAAGTTGCCAGTCTGCACCAGCGAGGGATCAATGCTCACGCCCCGCGCCTTCATCTCATCGCGAAACCCGTTGTAGCGACGCTCGCTGGCAGCGTGGCCCGCCCGGCCCAGAAGAAAGCCCACGCGCCGGTGACCCAGATCCAGCAGGTGTCCGCTCATGCGGCGCGCCGCAGCGTAGTCATCGATGCCGACGGACGGTGAACTGCTGGCGGGCTCATTTCTGGGCGCAATGCGCACCGTCGGCAACGACACTTCGGCGAGCCGCCCAAGTATTACGGGATGATCGCTCAGCGGCGGCAGCAGAATCACGCCCTCGAGCCGCAGTGTCCGCAACAGCGATTTCACCTGCCGGCCAATGTCGGGGCTCTGGCTGTCCCACGGTTCCACCATCAGATGAAACCCCGATTCGCGGCAACGTTCGACCGCGCCCGCCTGAAAATTGCTCATGTAGTCGCCGGGCTTTTCACAGAACAGGCCGATCAGGAATGAGCGATCCCCGGCCAGACCGCGGGCATTCAAGTTCGGCCGGTAATCAAGCTGTTCAATTGCCTTGAGGATGCGGCTGCGCGTATCGGCGCGCACGCCGGGCTCGTCATTGATGACGCGCGACACTGTTTTGGTGGCCACCTGTGCGAGATCGGCCACCTGCTGAATCGTAACGGATTGTTGGCTCAGCGACATGGCGCGCAAGACTACAGCAGGGCGCCAGCGCTGACATCCCCCGCTGCGCTCGCGACACGCGATTTTTTGGTTGCGCTAACAAGTAACGAATTGACAGCGCTGACATTTACTGTTTTAAATGGCCTCAGGGGTTAAAGTGTCGCCGCCGAGGCGATCGCCTATAAAAACCAAACTTGAACAGTAGTGCCCTGGGGAGATTCTTGTGAAAGCCGATGATTTCCGAACCGGCGCGCGCGCCGCGCGCCTGACCGGCCTGTTGTCGCTGTGCCTGGCGTCGCAGGCGGTGCCGGCCGGACAGCCCGAACTGTGGCCGCAGGACACGCATCGCGCCAACACCCGCGCCGAGACCGAGGTGTTTGTAAATCAGTTGCTCGCCAGCATGACCCTCGAGGAAAAAGTCGGGCAGATGATCCAGGCCGACATCGGCTCGATCACTCCGGCGCAGCTGCGCACTTATAAACTCGGCTCCATCCTCTCCGGCGGCGGCGGCGCTCCCGGCAACGATGTGCGCACCACACCGCAAGCCTGGCTCGATCTGACCACGGCGTTCTTCAATGCTTCGCAGGCCAACGACAATCCGGCCCATCAGGCCATACCGATTATTTTTGGCATCGATGCCGTGCACGGCAACGCCAAGATCGTCGGCGCCACCGTATTCCCGCATAACGTCGGTTTGGGCGCCGCGCACGATCCCGCGCTCATGCGCCGCATCGGTGAAGCCACGGCGCAGGAAGTGTCATCCATCGGCGTCGACTGGACCTTCGCGCCCACGGTCGCCGTGGCGCGCGATGTGCGCTGGGGCCGCTCCTACGAGAGTTATTCGGAAGATCCCGACCTGGTAGCGCAGTACGCCGCCGCGATGGTCACCGGGCTGCAGGGTCAATGGGACACGCCGGATTTCATGGCGTCACCGCACACGCTGGTGTCGGTGAAACATTTCCTGGGTGATGGCGGCACCACCGACGGTCGCGACCAGGGCAACAACGAGTCTTCGGAATCGGTGCTCAGCCGGGTCCACGGAGCGGGCTACCCGGCGGCGATTCGGTCAGGGGCGCTGATCGTGATGGCTTCTTATAACAGCTGGCATGGCGTCAAGATGCACGCCTCACATTACCTGCTGACCGACATACTGAAGGGCCGCCTGGCCTTCGATGGTTTTATCGTCGGCGATTGGAATGCACAGGAGCAGATTCCGGGCTGCACTAAATACAGCTGTCCC
>DASXLF010000039.1:0-1733 GCA_036496405.1 Steroidobacteraceae bacterium
CCGGGCGAGGCGCCCAGCAGCGCGACCAGCGAGCGGTCGGCTGCCGGCACCAGCTCCGTCCCGAATTCCAGGATACCGGTCCGCCGGGCATCCGGCTTGATGATCTGCACGCGCTGAGCCACGCCATCGCCGTCACGTCGAGTTTGGCATCCTCGCAAGCGCGCGCCAGGACATCACCGGCGGCGATCGTTGCCCCAAGTGTACCCGGTCCCATACGCCGTCCCTGGAAACGGATTCGGTCGGCAAAAGCCGCCGAGCCCCCACACCTGGGCCAGACACATTTGTTGCGTGGCATAGCTGCAGTTGTCGCTGATGCCCTTACCGGGATAGGTCGCGCACCAGCTCCTGCCAGCCCCCGCCGCCTGGCTCCTTTGCGCGCTCGACCGGCGCTTGGCGTCAGCGTCGGTGAGCAGCAAAGCCATTATTCCGATACTGAGCAAAACAAGACCGATCGCGCGCATGGTTTCTTTCTCCCAGTCCGTCCTTTCGTGCGTCGCCGCCGCTACGCCAGCTTCGTCGAGCAACAATCCAGCCGCTCGCTGCCATTGGCTACGGTGCGCCCAATCCTTCGGCAATGCCAGCATATAGTTGCGGGTATCGAGGACGGTGCGCAGCGTGCCGTCGTCTTTGGTCGGAAGCGGCCGGCGAGTTTTTGAGTGAGGTACGCGGGACGCAACATGAACGTGATGAACTCGCGGCGTACACGATCCGGCTTGGTTCGTTGCCCACAGCCGTCGCAGCCCGCGTCAACGCACGCGGAGACCGAAGCAGGAGTTGCCGCTCTGTCCGTATCCGCGCGGGCATTTCCCGACCTTCGGGACGGCTGCAGGGGCAGGACGAGATATGGGCATGCAGTAGCCGCCGCTCTGCATGTAGCCGAACGGGCATTGCGCACTTTTCACCGCGGGTATGAGCGGTGCTGGCGCGGCTGGCGTCAGCAGGACAAGCATGACGAGGGTAGTGAGGGCGGCGACAGGGCTCATGGGCCATCCAGGGTAGCACATGCACCGCGGCAAAGAGCGCCAGGCGGCTCAGATATTCTGCAGGCGCAACACCTTGGCGGTCTCCGCGCGCACGCGCCGGCAGAGCGCCGCGTCGTCGATGAGAGACTCGCCGTACGACGGGATCATCTGCTTGAGCTTGGCGGTCCACCCCGTCAGCTCGCCGGCAAAGCAGCGCTTGAGAACCTCGAGCGCGATCCACACGGCAGTGGATGCTCCGGGCGAGGCGCCCAGCAGCGCGACCAGCGAGCGGTCGCCCGCCGGCACCAGTTCCGTTCCGAATTCGAGGACACCGGTGCGCCGAGCATCCGGCTTGATGATCTGCACGCGCTGTCCCGCCACCTCGAGCCGCCAGTCCTGCGCACGCGCGCGCGGATAGTAGCCTTGCAAGGTGGCGAGCCGCTGCCGCGAGGTCAGCAGCACCTGACCGATGAGATACTTGGTCAAATCGAAGTTGTCCCGGGCCACCGCCAGCAGCGGTCCGATATTGCTCGGCCGGATGGACAGGAAAAGATCGAGCAGCGAACCGTGCTTCAGAAATTTCGTGGAGAAGCCCGCGTATGGTCCGAACAGGAGCGAGTGCTGCCCCCCGATGATGCGCGTATCGAGGTGAGGAACGGACATCGGCGGGGAACCGACCGCGGCCTTGCCGTAGACTTTGGCATGATGCCGCTTGTTCAGCTCGGGATCGTCACAGCGCAGCCAGATGCCGCTGACGGGAAACCCGCCATA
>DASXLF010000040.1:0-1620 GCA_036496405.1 Steroidobacteraceae bacterium
CTGGCCGCCGGCTTCCTCGAACCCCTCGAGTCAACCAGCATCCATCTGATACAAAAAGGCCTGACGCATCTTCTGAATCTGTTTCCCGACCGCACTTGCGCCGATGCAGTGGCGGACGAGTTCAATCGCCTGACCATCAAGGAATACGATCGCATCCGCGACTTCATCATTCTGCACTACAAGGCCACCACCCGTGAGGATGCGCCCTTGTGGCGCTATTGCCGCGACATGGACGTTCCCGAGCCGCTCGCCTACAAGATGCGGCAATTTCGCAATAGCGGCCGCATCGTGCGCTATGGCAGCGATCTTTTCGCGCCATCCAACTGGATTGCGGTACTGCTGGGACAGGAAGTCTGGCCGCAGAACTACGACCCGCTGATCGATCAGCGCGCGCCCGCGCAATTGCAGGCCTCGATGCGGCGCATGCGCCGGACTATCCGCCAGGCGGTCGAGGCGGCGCCGCGGCATGAGCAATACCTCGTCAGCCGGCGATAGCCCGCGATGAGCGACAATCGCATAAGGCACATTGCCATTGTTGGCGGCGGCACCGCCGGCTGGATGGCTGCCGCCACGCTCGCGCACGTGCTCAAAAACGGCTACAGCAGGATTTCACTGGTCGAATCCCCCGACATCGGCACCATCGGCGTCGGCGAAGCGACCATTCCAACCATTCGCTCGTTCAATGCGCTGCTGGGCATAGATGAAAACGATCTCATGCGGCGCACCCAGGCAACCTTCAAGCTCGGTATCGAATTTCGGGATTGGAGCCGCCGGGAGCACTCGTACTTTCATCCTTTCGGTAAATACGGCACGCCGATCAACCAGGTTGCCATTCACCACCACTGGCTGCGGCTTCGGTCCATGGGCGACGACACGACGCTGCTCGACTACTCGCTCTCCGGCAGCGCGGCACTGCAAGACAAATTCATCCGACCGGCATCGGATCCGCAGTTGATCCTGTCCAGTCTCGTTTACGCGCTGCACTTTGATGCCAGTTTGTACGCGCAGTATTTGCGCAATTACGCGCTGGCACGCGGAGTGGTGCGTATCGAGCGCAAGGTGCTGCGGGTGGAGCTGCGTGCCGAGGATGGCTTCATTCGCGCCCTGCACCTGGATGACGGCCAGCAGATCGAGGCGGACCTGTTCATCGACTGTTCGGGTTTTCGCGGCCTGCTCATCGAGCAGGCTCTCAAGACCGGTTACCAGGACTGGACGCACTGGCTGCCGTGCGACCGGGCGGTGGCCGTGGCCTGCGAGAGCCTGCCCACCATCACCCCTTACACGCGCTCCACTGCCCGACAAGCCGGCTGGCAGTGGCGCATTCCCCTGCAGCATCGCATCGGCAACGGCTATGTGTACTGCAGCCGCTTCATCAGTGACGATGAGGCCAGTGCCACGCTGCTGGCCAACCTGGACGCTCCGGCGCAAGCCGAACCGCGCCTGCTCCGCTTCACCACCGGCCGGCGCAGCAAATTCTGGAACAAGAACTGCATCGCCCTGGGACTGGCCGCCGGCTTCCTCGAACCCCTCGAGTCAACCAGCATCCATCTGATACAAAAAGGCCTGACGCATCTTCTGAATCTGTTTCCCGACCGCACTTGCGCCGATGCAGTGGCGGAC
>DASXLF010000041.1:0-2845 GCA_036496405.1 Steroidobacteraceae bacterium
TCTTGATTAGCGACCAACCTCAGCCACACGAATGACGTGCGCCGGGGCTGGAGTTGAAAGGCAAGCGGCGCGCAGCAGGCGAGCCAAGATGGAGCGCAGATTGAAGCGCCGGTTGAATCGATATTGAGCCTCAGCGAGGTAGCGATGGGCGTACTTGGCGAAGTCGAAGGCGTGATACGTGCCACTCAGGGAGCGCTTGAGGTTGCCCAGGAAGGTGTTGATCGCCTTGAATTGCGGCACCTTCGCGCTGGCCCTGCCGCCGCCAGTGACCACGCGCTCGTGCTCAGCCCCAACGATCTGCACGGCGCCGAAACACCACAGGCCGTCGGAAATGACGGTGGCCGACGGCGCGATCGAGCGCGCAGCAAACACCGACACCTCCTCGTGCGTGAACGGCTGCTGGCGCAGGCACACGAACTGCGGCTGGCCGTCGGGTGTCGTTTGCACCGCGGCGACGAACGGCACCTTGTTCTCAGAGCCTCGCCCGACCTTGCCACCCGAGCGCTCGCCGCCCAGGTAGGCATCGTCGATCTCCACCCGGCCGTCGAGCTGGCGGCCGTCTTCGCGCACGCGCATGACCTCCATGAGCTTGTGCTTCACGAGCCAGGCGGTCTTGTAGCAAACGCCCAGATGGCGCATCAGTTCGAGCGCCGCGACGTTGTTCTTGGACTGGGTCAGCAGATGCATGGCCAGGAACCCAGCGCGACAGTCCCAGCTTGGTCGCCTCGAAGATCGTGCCGCTGATCACGCTGCACTGGTGGCGACAAGCGGTGCACTGGAAGTACAGCCTGCCTTGGCGGCGAAACGAGCTGCTCTGCCCGCAGCCGCAGGCCGGGCAGGCAAAACCTGCAGGCCAGCGCGAGTCGATCAGCGCCGCCTCGCACTTGTCATCACTGCCGTATCGGTCCATGAACTCGGCCATCGAAAGTCCGGGTTGAAACTGCACTCGATTCATCGTCATGGTTCACCTCCTATGGCGGTGAACCCATCTTCATGCCTCGGTGGCTCACCAGGTGAGCCTACTGAGGTTCGTCTCTAATCAAGTGGTCGGTTGAGCTTGAGCGATTGATCGAAGCGCGCAGCTATGGCGATGGACTGAACGAGGAACAGACTGCCTCTCTAGAGACGGCCTTGTTGCACGCGGCTGCGAGCCGATGATCGTGCGGGCCAGATGCGAACCGCTCGGCGGGGCTCCAATCCTGTCGCGTGGCACCCGATGGTTTCGGGTCACCGTGGGTTAGTCGAGCTTGCCCGCCGCCGGTCTGACCTGTCAGTGCATCTTCATCGTTTGTCTGCGCAAGGAAGAGCTTCAGAGCGGGTTCATGCCGCCGCCGCTACCGCGCACGGCTTGACGCTCACATGACGTGGGTCGGATTTGTTGCCCTTGGTCATCACCGCCCAGAGGATGCGCGCGTTCTTGTTGGCCAGCGCCACCGCGGCGACTTGCCAGCCCGAGCGCTCGCGCAGCGCCAGCGTCCAGCTCGAGATCGGGTCACTGCGCTTGTGCGCCGTCATCACGGCCGACTTGGCACCTTGCACCAGCAGGCTTCGAAGGTAGGCGTCGCCGCGGCGCGTGATGCGCCCGAGCTTGGTCTTGCCGCCGCTCGAGTCCTGGCGTGGCGTAATCCCGCACCAGGCGCCGAACTGAGCGCCGTTCTTGAACTGCGCGAAGTCGTCGACGGTGGCGATGACGGCACTGGCGGTGACGGGGCCGATGCCCATCAACTGTGCGGCCTGGCGCACTGCGGCGTTGTCTCTGGCGTGCTGAACAATACGCTCGTCGCACCAGGTGATGTGCGCATCGAGCTCGCGCCAGTGCGCGCGCGCGTGCTCGATCACCCGCCGCGCCAAGGCATTTCATCTCATTCGATCCGTCCTCGAGCACGTCGGCCAACACCGAGCTCAAGGCCTCGGGGCCCTGCGCAAAGACGAGGCCGAACTCGGCCAACAAGCCGCGGATCCGGTTGATGCATGCGGTGCGATCGGCCTTGAGGCCTTCGCGCAGCCGGTGCACGCACAGCATCGACTGCTGCTCGACCGACTTCACCGGCACGAAGCGCATCGTCGGGCGCGAGGCCGCCTCGCAGATCGCAGCCGCGTCGTTGGCGTCGTTTGAGCCAGTCGCGCCCTCGCCGCGGTAGGGCTTGACCAGCTGTGCGGACATCAGCCGCGGCTGCAGACCGATGGCCACCAGCCGCCGCGCCCAATGGTGGGCACTGGAGCTGATCTCCATGGCCACGACGCAGCCCGGCGGCAACTGGGCGCACCAGCCGAGGAAGGCATCACGACGCAGCGCACGGCGCGCCACCGCCCGCCCCTGAGCATCGACCGCGTGGACCTGCAGCACGCGTTTGGCCAGATCGACGCCGACGCGCACGACTTCCCCGCCAGCACTGCCTCGTGTAATCTGCTCCACGGACTTCCCCCTTCAATGGCTTGAGATTGATGACTTCGAACACCACCAATCTTGGCGCATCGACGCCGTCGCCCGAAGGTAGGAAGTCCCTTCGCATTCCCATCGAGAGGACGCGCAACATCAGGCTCCGCCGGCGGTCGGCCGCCGCTCATGTCAAGCCGTAGGAATGTCCGTCATGATTGCGATCAAAGCGCGCTCGTCTCCACCTTGTTCGCAGTTGGTGCTGCGTTTCAGTGGCCGCGCCAATGCTAGTTCCTGTTCGGGCTGAAATCGACGCTCTGCTGGCAAGGCTAGAGACCTCGGGATGTCAGTTCAGCCGAAACGGCACCTGGCACGGGGGAACCAAGGCCAAGGAGCATCTTCTTCGAAAGGTCAGGTACATAGAGGACAAAGGCACGGTCCAAAGCACCGAGCAGTTCATTGAGCTTG
>DASXLF010000042.1:0-2042 GCA_036496405.1 Steroidobacteraceae bacterium
ACATCCGCCAGTTCCTCCACGCTCAGTGACTGCGCCAGGTGGCGCCGGGCATGTTCGAGCACCTGCTGCATGCGGTCGGACTTGGGCGCGAGCTTGAGCATCTCGGAGTGCTGCGACTGGCCGCCCGAGCGGCGCTGATGCATCACCAGCCGATGGGCCACGGACCGGGCGATGTCGGCACCGAGATCCTGCTCGACCAGTCCCAGCGCGAGATCGATCTCCGCCGTCATGCCTGCCGAAGTCCACACCAGACCGTCGGTGATGTAGATCCTGTCTGCTTCCACTCGAATGCGGGGATGACGCCGCTGCAGCGCATCAGCCCAGGCCCAGTGGGTCGTGGCGCGGCGACCATCGAGGAGCCCTGTATCTGCCAGCAAAAAGGCGCCGGTGCAAAGCCCGCACATTCTTGGAGCGCGCGCGCCGATTTTTTCCAGCAGCCGCAACAACCCGGGCGCAGTCTGCGTTGCCAACGGGGCGACAACGCCGGCCACCATCCACGTGTCAGCACTGCTGCGAGCCGTGAGCGGCCTGGTGTGAATGGTCAGCCCGAGCGATGCCCGGACCGCACCGCCGCCGAGGGCGTAGTTCTCCATTTCGTAGACCGGTCGGCCCGCCAGCAGATTGGCGAACTCGAAGACGGACTGGGTGCTGAAGGTCATGGCCTGAAAGCCTTCGGGAAGCACGTAGCCGATGCGGTGCATGGAATGCTCCTTTTCGCTGATGTCCTGATTCATGACTATATATGTCCTTTACGCCATTCGGCGCAGATCGCACCATTGACCTCGTCGATCACGATTCATCACGTCCGTTGCGATCAAAGGAGAGAAGTTCATGAAAGCCGTTATTGGCGCCTACGCGCGCTCGCCGTTCCACTTCGCCCACAAGGGCCGCCTCGCCAAGGTGCGGCCCGACACACTGGCCGCAGAGGTCGTCAAGGGCCTGCTGCGGCGTACCGATCTCGACCCGGCGCTGATCGAGGACGTGATCCTCGGCTGCGCATACCCCGAGGCGGCGCAGGGCAACAACCTCGCGCGCATCGTCGGCCTGTTGGCCGGCCTGCCGGAAACAGTTGGCGGCATGACGGTGAATCGCTTCTGCGGCTCCTCGATGCAAGCCGTGCACATCGCTGCGGCGCAGATTGAGGCAGGCATGGGCGATGCGTTTCTCTGCGTCGGCGTGGAGTCGATGACCATGGTGCCGCAGGGCGGCTTCAATTTCTCGCCCAACCCGGAGCTGCAGGCCCGCACCGACGCCTACCTGTCCATGGGCGAGACGGCAGAAAACGTCGCGCAGCGCTGGGAAGTGAGCCGGGCGCACCAGGATCTGCTAGCCCTGCAGTCGCACCAGAAGGCCGCCGCCGCACGCGAGCAGGGCCGCCTGGCGGCCGAGATCGTGCCGATCACGCTGCCTGATGGCGAGGTGATTGATGCCGATGGCTGCATCCGTCCCGGCAGTACTCTGGAGGCCCTGGCAGCACTGAAGCCGGCGTTCCGCCTCGATGGCGTGGTGACGGCCGGCACATCTTCGCCGCTCACGGACGGCGCGGCCGTGGTGCTGGTCACGAGCGATGACTTCGCAGCCCGCCACGACCTGCACCCGCTCGCTCGTGTGCGCAGCTTCGCGACGGTCGGGGTTGATCCGGCCATCATGGGCATCGGCCCGATTCCAGCCACCCGCAAGGCGCTGAAGCGCGCCGGCCTCAGCGTCGACGACCTGGACATCGTCGAGATCAACGAGGCTTTCTCGTCGCAGGCGTTGGCCTGCATCCGCGACCTGGGCCTGGACATGGCCACTGTCAACATCGACGGTGGTGGCTTGGCCATCGGCCATCCGCTCGGCGCCACCGGCGCGCGCATCACCGGCAAGGCCGCGGCCTTGCTGGCACGTCAGACCGGACGCTACGCGCTGGCCACGCAGTGCATCGGGGGCGGCCAGGGCATCGCCACGGTGCTGGAGCGGCCGTGAGCGCAGGCGGCGTGGCCGCGGGCCACGCTTCAGGCGATCGCTTCAGACGAACTGGATATCGTGGAGATCGATGGCGA
>DASXLF010000043.1:0-1774 GCA_036496405.1 Steroidobacteraceae bacterium
TTCCATGATCAGCGGCAGCGCGCCGCCGAGCCCAAGAATCTTTTGCGAGGCCAAAAGCGAATTCCATCCGTAAGGCGTACAGCAACTCGCCGCCAGCGCCGCGCCTGTGAATGCCGCCCATCGCAGCGCCAGCGGTCTCCGCAACGTCGCATCCGCGTTCCACACCGCATCGAGTGCCACGGGGGCGATCAGCGCCAGGCCGAATATAAAACCGCCATGCAGATTGGCCCACAGCGCCATCAACGGCAGCAACCAGAAGGACGGCACGCCACGCCGGTCGGCAGCGGTGACCATTCCACCGACCCACGCCACCATGACCGGCATGGCGAGCACATGCGGCCGTGCCAGCAAATGCGGCGCGGTCAGGGCCAGCGCCGCGGCGATGAATACCAGCGTCGTGCTTTCGCTGAGGCGCCGGCTCAGGAATCTTGCCAGCAGCCCGAAGGCCACCGCGATGCTGCTCGCGGCCAGCACCACCGGACCGCTCCAGCCAGCGATCGCATAGGCTTTTGCGAACAGCACCTGCGCCAGCCACTGCGTCGAAATCCACGGCTGGCCGCGCATCGTGAAGGAATAGATGTCGGTTTCCGGGACCGCGTGGTGGTCCAATATCCACCGACCGACGGTAATCTGCCACATCGTGTCGGGGTCGATCAGCAGATGGTCCCCGGTCAGCACCAGCAGCGCGTAGATGAAGAGGCCCACCCACAACGGAAGCAGACTGCGCATGGGCCCCGCGCGCTCGGCGCTATGGGTGATGGACAGGGTCATGGGCGCGGCCTGATGATTGCAATTCACTTCACCGTCGAATCGACCGCCGGCTCGGCGGTATGCAAGGCGCTGGCCTTGCGGATATGGATGGTGGCAATGTCGTCGGAATACACCTTCTGCCAGCCGTCGATGTGATCGAGCAGCTTGGTCGCGGCACTTCGGGTGCGCAACAAGGTCGCCTCGACCTTGTACTCATCGAGCAGCCGGAACAGGTTTTCCGGCTCCCTCAGTTCAGTGGCGGCGTTGTACTCGACAGAGAATTTCTCGCCATAGAGGTCGGTGCGGCCGTCGATGAACGGCGCGACGCCGCTCGAGATCAGGTAGCCGCCGAAATCGTAATCGTTGAACACGCGGGTGAAATTCATCGTCTTCAGCGCAGCGACCGCCGCGACCGGGGATTGCCGGGCACTGGGCTCGAAGCGGGCGACCGAGGCATAGGCCACCGTTCCCGCCATTAGCGCAACGGCGACGCCGGCAAACAGCAGGCCGCGGGACGGCCAAGTCGCGTTTGAATAAGTCGCGCCCGGAGGTAAGACCTCGGCGCCGCCGATCTGCCTGGCGAGCGGGACGGCGAGAACCATCGGCCCCAGCAGCGCCAGGATTTCGGTGGTCCGAACCTGGGACAGCGCCATGTGCAGAAATCCCAGCAACAGCAGGATGCGTGTCGTCGGCAATTGAATGCCGCGCAGCAGCGCCAGGCCTATTCCCATCAACAGGCAGATTTCGAACGGACCGACTCTACTAAAATCAGCCGGCCGCCATTCCGTGATTAACGGCAGCGCGCTGCCCGTCTGCAGGAGGTTCTTCGAGGCCAGTATCGAATTCCAGCCATAGGGCGTGCAGCAGGCGGCGACTATTGCGCCGATCCCGACTGCCGCCCAGCGCAGCGCCAGCGATTTCCTCGACGCCGCATCGGCGCCGACCACCGCATCGAGCGCGATCGGCCCGACCAGCATCAGGCCGAAGATGAAACCGCCGTGCAGATTGGCCCACAGCGCGAGCA
>DASXLF010000044.1:0-2125 GCA_036496405.1 Steroidobacteraceae bacterium
CTTCGTTCACTTCGGTGCGCTGCCCGAGGAACTGGCCGCTCGCTTCAAGTCGGCGGCGCAGGTGAATGCGGCGCTGCTGGATGCGACACGCGTGGGCGCAACGTCAGCGGAGTTGTTCCGCGTCGCGCAGGCTGCGTATGCCGCCGAGGGATTCCCGGGCGAAGAGAAGTTCCATCACCAGGGCGGCCCGACCGGATACGGTGAGCGCGAATGGGTCGCCACGCCGGACGGCACGCAGAAAGTGGTCAACAACCAGGCGTTCGCGTGGAACCCCAGCATTCGCGGCGGCAAAGCTGAAGATACGGTGATCCTGCGCGACGGCAAAATCGAGTGGCTTACATCGACGCCGGAACTGCCGGTCATCGAGGCCAGCGCGAAAGGCACGACCTACCCCGCAGCCGGCGTGCTGGTGAAATAGCAGGCATTAGGCATTAGAACGTCCACAACGCCGATCCTGACCAATGCCTACTGCCTAATTCCTAATGCCTGTTTCTACGGGTTGAACCGTCAGCCTCGCGGTCAGCACCACCAGCGCCGCCCACAGCACATCGGCACCGAGCAGGTGAATGATCTGCAGCCAGACCGGCGCCAGCAGGACTACGTCCAGGACGCCCAGTAGATATTGTGCGGCGAGCAGGATCAACACCAGGGCCGATAACCGGCGGTTGTCCCCATAGGCCGAGCGGCGCGATGCGCGCACCAGCAGCCAGATCAGGAACACTACAGCGAAGAAAGAAACGGCGGGATGGGTCCAGCGCCACCGCACCAGCCAGGCGCTATCGGCGGAAAAATCCTGCGCCAGGGCCGAACCGATCGAACTCGCCGGGAAGAGCGTATCGCCGAGTGCAGCGAGCGAACCGGTAACGGCGACAACCAGCACCGCGACGATTGCGGTTACCGCACCAGCCGGTGCGACGAGTCGCAACGTGCTGCGTGTGTAGCCGCGGGTGCGCCCGAGGAAGTGCGCCGTCAGCGTGAGCGCCGCCAGTAGCAGCAGGGTGTTCGTGAGGTGCAGAGCCAGGTAAGGCGCGCGCAGCGGAGACTGGCTCTGCGCAGTGAGGCCGAGCTTCACGAGGAATGCGCCGAGAATTGCTTCGATCAACGTGAATGCGACTGCCGCGATGGCCGCCCCCCGCGCGAGATGGCCGCGCGCTGTTCCCGCAAACGTCCAGATCAGCAGTCCGACGGCGGAGAAGAACGAGAGTCCGCTGGTCAGGCGATGGGTAAACTCGATGATCGTGTCGACCCGCGGTGAGTGCTGCATGACGGTCCCATTGCATAACGGCCAGTGATCGCCGCAGCCGGCGCCGGAACCAGTGGCGCGTACCAACGAGCCCCATAGAATCACTGCGATGAAATAGACCAGCACCCCCCACGCAAACCGGCGCAGACCCGCCGAAGGCAGCTTGTGTGTGTCCACGGGAGCGGCTGCAAAAGACATAGAGATCTCCGCATTCGTACTCTTCAGTGTAGAACAGGCCCGAATCCGTTATTCGCCCAGCAGCCGGACGACATGATTCACGATCATCAGGTCTTCGGCCGGGGGAATCACGCGCACAGTCACTCGCGAGTTTTCTGCGGAAATGATGGCTTCACCGCGCACGTTGTTGCGCGCGGGGCCGAGTACGATGCCCAGCGCCTCAAGGCCGGTGCAGATCTCGACGCGCGACGCAATGTCGTTTTCGCCGATGCCGCCCGTTAGCACCAGCATGTCCAATCCATTCAACTCGGCGAAGAAACTGCCGATCCACTTCTGAATCGTCCAGACAAATTTGTCGACGGCGAGGCGAGCCTTGGCATTGCCGTTGTTGATGGCTTCGCGCAGGTCGCGCATGTCGGGGGAAAGCTCACTTACACCGAGCAGGCCGGCCTTCTTGCTGACGATGGTTTCAAGCCGGTCGGCTGCGGCGGTGGCGTTCTCTTCTCTTTCCGCAATTTTGCGCAGGATGAACAGCAGTACGCCGGGATCGATGTCGCCGGTGCGCGAACCGCTGATGATGCCGCCCGTGGGCGTCAGGCCCATGGAGGTGTCGACGCACTTTCCGTTGCGGATCGCGGTGATCGAAGCGCCGTTGCCGAGATGTGCGACGATCAGCTTCTCCGGTACGTTAGGCTGCAATTGGTA
>DASXLF010000045.1:0-1895 GCA_036496405.1 Steroidobacteraceae bacterium
CGCCACGCCGCCGTAGCTGCCAATCTGGCTGGTCGCGTAGCGCGTCTCCAGCACCCCCAGCAGAACAAACAGCGCGCCCTCGATCACTCCCTGGCTCACCATCAGGAACACCGCGCCATCCCGGCCAATCAAATTCAACCCGTAGATGCCCAGCGTCGTCACGCCGAAGTGGCCCAGCGTGGCAAACGCAATCAGCCGCCAGAAATCGCGCTGCACCAGCGCCAGGCAAGCGCCGTACAAGATCCCGATCACCGCCAGCGCAATCATCAGCGGCGCCATGGCGCGCACCTGCACCGGGAACAGCGCCACGTGGAAGCGCAGCATCGAGTAGAGCCCCAGCTTGCCGGCCACCACCATCGCCAGCGCCACCGGCGCCTCGCTGAACGTTTCCGCCAGCCACCCGTGCAGCGGGAAAACCGGCACCTTCACCGCGAACGCGAACAGGAACGCCAGCGCGCACCAGTACAGCGCCGTCGCCGGAATCACGCCCGATCCCACGTAGTACTGCAACTGCTCGAAGTTGAACGTAGCGGTGCGCGTATACAAATAAATGATCGCCACCAGCAGCGGCGCCGACGGAATGAACGTGAACAGGAAGAAGCGCCCCGCCGCGCGCGGCCCATCCTTGCGCCCGTACATCGCAATCAGAACCGCCATCGGAACCAGCGACAGCTCCCAGAACCCGTAGTACACCATCAGGTCCAGCGAGACGAACACCCCGAACATCGCTGTCTGCTGCACCATGAACAGCGAATAGAAAATCTTCCGGCGTTCCTTGATCGCGTTCCAACTCGCCAGCACGCCCACCGGCGCCAGCAGTCCCGTCAGCACCACCAGCCACAGGCTCAACCCATCCACGCCCACGTGGTAAAAGATTGCGGGCCGATCGATCCATGGCTCGTTGCTCTCGAACTGGAACCCTGGCTGGCCCACCAGGAAGTGCGCCGGCAAATGCAGCGTGAACCCCAAGCTGACCAGCGACGTTATCAGAGCGATCCACGCCGGGAGTTTGCCGCGATCCGGCAGCACCGCAATCAGCACCGCGCCCGCGATAGGCGCCAGCAGGATGAGCGTGAGGATGGATTGGTTCAGATCGTTCATGCTCAATGCCCCGCTCCGTGGCTGAAGAGAATCGCAAGACTGTTCGGCGAGTACATCCACAGGACGTAAATCAGCAACACCGCCGCCGCCGCGGCCAGCCATGCCGCATAGGATCGCAAGTTGCCCGATTGCCAGCGCTGCAGAATCGCTCCACCCAGCGATGCCAGGCCGCCCAGCAGCCACGCCGCTCCGCCCAGGATCGCCACATCCACCACCCACTCGAGGAGGAACCGCGAAATCGCAAGGATTGGCTTCACGATCACCGCGTTATACAGTTCGTCCACCCAGTACTTGTTCAGAAGCAGCTTGTACGGTCCGGACATCGACACCGCAAGCCGATCCGCCGATCCAGGCCGCGCGCGATACAACCGGTCGGCGATGAACCAGCCCAGCGCAGCCACCAACACTGCAAGCCCGGCCAACGTCCACTCCAGCGTGCTGCTCGCGGCTTCAGCCGTGCGAGCGCCCACTGACGGAGCAAGGAACGCACCGAAACGTCCCGCGCCGATCCATCCGCCAATCACGGAGAGCACGGCCAGAATCACCAGCGGTCCCAGCATCGACCACGGGCTCTCGTGCGGCTCGTGCGGGTGTTCGGCTTCCATCACGAGCTTGGTGTCAGACCGCGCATGCACCACTGCGCCATGCTCTTCCACAGCATGCGTTCTTCAAGGCGCTGCTGTTCCTTGCGGCGGGGTCGGTGATCCATGGCCTCAGCGGCGAACAGGACATGCGCAGGATGGGCGGGCTGAAGCGGTACATGCCGGTGACATTCTGGACGATGACGGCGGCGG
>DASXLF010000046.1:0-1514 GCA_036496405.1 Steroidobacteraceae bacterium
GAGCGGATCGCGGAAGTGCTCGACCGCGTGGCGATGGCCGACCGTAGCCGCGACCGGGTCGGCAATCTGTCGATCGGGCAGATGCGGCGTATCGAGATCGCGCGTTCGCTGCTGCACCAGCCGCGCCTGCTGTTGCTGGACGAGCCGACCGTCGGCCTCGATATCAAGGCGCGCGCGGACATCCTCGAACACGTTCGCCGGTTGTCGGTGGAGCAGGGCATCGGCGTGCTCTGGGCCACGCACCTGATTGATGAGGCCCGCACCGGTGACGACGTGGTGGTGCTGCACAAGGGCAGCGTGCTGGCGCGCGGTACGGTCGGCGAGGTGATCGGCCGGTCCGGCGGCGGCGATCTGCGCGAGGCGTTCAACCGGCTGACTGGCACGGCCGACCAGGACGAACTGGAGCCGGCCCGATGACGGTGATCTCCGGTACGACGGACAAGCACCGCTTTACGTTTGCGCAGTATTTCATTTGCCTGCGTGGCATCGTCTGGCGCGAGGCGCTCCGCTTCATTCACCAACGCGAGCGTTTCATTTCGGCGCTGGTCCGCCCGCTGGTGTGGTTGTTCATTTTTGCGGCCGGATTTCGTCAGGTGCTCGGCGTCTCGATCATCCCGCCGTATGAGACCTATGTGCTCTACGAGGTCTATATCGCGCCCGGATTGATCGCGATGATCCAGCTGTTCAACGGCATGCAGTCGTCGCTCACGATGGTCTATGACCGCGAGACAGGTGGCATGCGCACGCTGCTGGTCAGCCCGTTTCCGCGCTGGTGGCTGCTGACGTCGAAGCTGCTGGCGGGCACGCTGGTGTCGGTGCTGCAGGCCTACGCCTTCCTGGTGATCGCCTGGTTCTGGGAAATCGAACCGCCTCCGCTGGGCTATCTGGCGCTGCTGCCGGCGCTGCTGCTGAGCGGCTTCATGCTGGGCGCGCTGGGAATGCTGATCTCATCGCTGATCAAGCAGCTCGAGAATTTTGCCGGCGTCATGAACTTCGTGATCTTTCCGATGTTCTTTGCCTCCTCGGCGCTTTATCCGCTGTGGCGGGTCAAGGAATCGAGCCCGCTGCTGTTTTATGTGTGCGAGTTCAACCCGTTCACCCATGCGACGGAACTGATCCGCTTTGCGCTCTATGAGCAGGTCAACTGGGTTTCGCTGGCGGTCGTGCTCGGCTGCACCGTGGTGTTCCTGTTCGGCGCCATCCTCGCTTACGATCCGGCCCGCGGCTTCCTCGCCCGCCGCAGCAACCCGGCGGGCTGACGCGGCTGTGCGCTGACCTCAGAACGTGATCCTCAAGCCGGCATAGAGGGCGCGCGGCCGCGACGGGCTGAGCGAACGCGGGTCGGTGAACTGGTTGCCGCCATTGGCAAAGTTCGGCAGCGCCGTGGTGTCGAAGAACGTTCCATAGTTCGCATAATGATTGTCGAAGATGTTGTCGGCCTTGGCATAGATCTGGAAATTCTTGTCGATCTGATAGGAAGCATGCAGGTTGAAGACGGCATAGCCGGGCAGCTT
>DASXLF010000047.1:0-1576 GCA_036496405.1 Steroidobacteraceae bacterium
CCAGCGCCTCGACCGCGGCGAGTGCGCTTGACATCGCCTCGGGCGTATCCGTGATCAATGTCGGCAGGAGGCCTGTCGTCCCGAAGTGGCGATGAGCGGCGGCGATGGTGCGAATTCCGTCAGGCGTTGGATCGTCATTGAAAAGTACGTCACCGCCGCCATTCACCTGCACATCGATCAATCCCGGCGCCAGGCAGGCGCCATCCGGCAGGAGGTGTCGCGGCATATCGGTTGGCAGGTCATCGCGCGGTATCACGGCCAAGATGCGCCAGCCTTCGACAATAACGGCTGCATTGCGCCCAATCGCCGTGCCGTCGAACACTGTCTCTGCCACGATCGCGTGCGTCCCCGCTTTCCTCATCGGGTGCGTGTCACCTTCTGAAGGTGGCGGGGCTGATCCACATTCGTGCCTCGGCGCGCAGCGATGCCAACCGCGAGTTGATAGAAACTCTGGATCAGGCAAACCGCATCGACGTCGGGATGCTCGGGCAGCAGAGCAGGGAGCCGGCCAGCATTTGGTTCACCATGCTCGGCTGCAAGGACCAGCGCTCCCTTGCGCCGCAGGTCGGCCGCAAACTGCCGCAGCCCGGCCGCAGCCTCGTCCGTCGGCATGAACAGCAGGAGCGGATAGCGCGGCGAGACCAGCGCCATGGGACCGTGCTGGAATTCGGCGCTGCTGAAGGGCTCGGCATGAAGATTGCTGGTCTCCTTGAGCTTCAGTGCCGCCTCGCGCGCAATGGCGAGCGTCGGCCCGCGCCCGATGGTGACGAGACTGGCAGCGTGGGATAGCGCGTCCACAGCTTCATCCCATTGAAGTACCGTAGCGAGCGCCAGCCGCTCCGGCAGGCGCCCGATCGCCTCGTGTAGCGCGTCATCGTCCTTCCATTGCGCGACTACTCGTAACAGCACGGCCAGACTTGCGACGAAAGATTTGGTGGCGGCGACGCTCAGCTCCCGCCCGGCGGCTGTTGGCAGCACAATGTCGCAAGCAGCTGCCAGCGGGCTTTCCGTATCGTTGACAATCGCCGCGCTCAGCGCACCCGCGGCTTTGGCCATCAAGACGAACTCGGTGAGATCGTCGCTGCGTCCGGACTGCGAGATGGCCAGCAACAGCTGGTTCTTCAGCTGCAGTCGGTGCCGATAGACGCTGGCAATGTTGGGCGCGGCAGCAGCGGCCGGAATTCCGAGGTGCCGCTCAAACAGGTGCTTGGCAAACGTTGCCGCGTGGGCAGAGCTACCGCGTGCGCAGGTCACGACCAGGCCCGGCGCGGTCCGCCGCGACCATCCGATCAGCTCCGCCAGCGGGCCGGCGAGCGCGTCCGCTTGCCGTCGCACGGCATCCGGCGCCTCCCGCAGCTCACTTGCCATCTGGAGCTCAGCCGCGACCATGGTGCACATCCATCGTTTGCAGGTCAGGCGGCTCGTTCTCTACTGCGAGGCGCGCAAGCGCAATGGCGCCGTCAAGAGCATCGCCGGCCGGTTGAATCAAATGCATGCGGATATCGGACGAGACCCATGGCGTCATTGCGTCCGCCAGCCCTCCGACCAGTGCGAGCGGCCGCACATCGGCGGACAG
>DASXLF010000048.1:0-1780 GCA_036496405.1 Steroidobacteraceae bacterium
ATGATGCCGACGAGAAAGACGCTCACCACGGTGGCCAGCGCCACGCTCGACAGCGCGACCGCGCCGGCGATCAGATAGACGAAGCCCAACGCGATGATCCAGCCGCTCTTGGCGCGCAGCGGTTCCGCGACGGGGCTTGCAGCCTCATGCGAGACGGTCATTCGAACCTCCGGAGGGAAGTCCCTCCGTCGACGGCCTTGTCAGGCGTGCATTCTACGAAGGACCGTCGGCCGCGCATTGACACGGCATCCCGCGACTATGCTGAGCGTCCCAATATGGGCTGAGCGTGCCAATATGGAATGTCAAGCGTCCGAAGCGCCCGCCTTGCGCGACGCAAGCGCCATGGCGACGTAGGCGCACCCTGCGAACCCCAGCGAGATGCCGGCGATGGTGGCGGGCGTGAAGGAATGGCTGTACGGCAGCTTCATCACCAGCAGCACGCTCACCACCAGGGCAATGCAGCCCGACACCAGGAACCAGTACCAGCCCGACTGGCCGCGCACGCGAATGGCGAACACGATCTGGGTCAAGCCGTGGAAGGCGAAGATCACCGCGATCAGGAGCGTGATCGCCACCACGCCGGCGAACGGGTCCATGTAGATCAAGGCGCCGCCCACGGTGGCCAGGATGCCGAGCAGCATGTGCCAGATGAAGCCGATCGAACTCAGCATCTTGGCCGACTGGACGATCTGGATGATCCCGCTGATCACCAGCACGCTGCCGAGAATCCTGCTGGCGGGGATCTCCGATACCGCGGGAACCAGGATGGCCGCCGCTCCCGCCAGGATCAGCACGGCGCCCAAGAGCACCAGCCAGAGCCAGTTGTCGCGGAAAATTTCCGCCGTATGACGACGTTCCTGTGCGCCGGTGTAGTCGGTGCTCATGTCCGCTTCTCCGTCGTGACGGGTTCGCGCCCGGCTTTGCCGCTGGCGGAAAAATCGCCAGCCCGTGCAACCTGCGATACAATGACTCAACCGCGAGGCGCCCGCCAGAGATTGGCGCCAGCGATTGGCGGGATGGCCGATCGAGGATTCCATCCGATGAAAGCAGAGCTCCGATCATCTGCGCCGACGGGCGAGCCGGCCGGATCGATCTGGCGCCGTCCGCTCGCCCTGCCGCTGATCGTGCTGTCCGTCGCCGCGGGCCTGGCGTTCGTCTGGTACTACGCCCCCAGCCTGCTGCTTCTGTTCGCCGGCGTCCTGTTCGCGGCGTTCCTCGATGCCTGCACGCGCGGCTTGACCCGCGTCATCCCGCTGTCGCGCAGCTGGCGTTTCGCCCTGGTCGTGCTGGTGTTCACGAGCGTCACGGGTTTCGCGATCGGTTGGGGCCTCGTTCGCCTGCCCGACCAGGCGCACCTCCTGATGCAGGTGATGGATGCGCAGCTCGATGTGCTCGAAAGGCAATTGGCGGCGTTCGGCATCGATCTGTTCGGTCCCAATGGCCGGCAGGACCTGTCGCATTTCATCAGCGATCCCGGCCGGCTGTTCGGGCACGTCCAGTATGCGGTGAGCGGCGCCTATGTCGTCATCATGAACACCATCGTCATCGTGTGCCTGGGACTGTTCTTGGCCGTGCATCCCGCCGCCTATCGCGATGGCGCGCTGCGCCTCGTGCCGGTCGCGGCCCGCGGGCGCGTGCGCGAGGTGAGCGACGAAATGGGCGGCATGCTGCGCAGCTGGCTGCTGAGCCAGCTGCTGCGCAGCGCCGTCGTGGCCCTGGTCCTGTGGGCAGTGCTGCAGGCGCTGGGCGTTCCGGGCGCGCCCTTGCTCGGCCTCCAGGC
>DASXLF010000049.1:0-1524 GCA_036496405.1 Steroidobacteraceae bacterium
AAATAGACCTGCTTTGCGCATCGCCGCCGTCAAATTCCTGTAATCTCGCGCCAGGGGAAACTGCCGCCAGATCACCGGGTTGATCCATACAGTGGTCACCGCATGGAGCCGTGGGATGCAAGAGGCGTGAGCGAGAGCGAAAAGACGATTCCAGCAGGCGGGCGTGTTCCCCTCATCAAGATCCTGGGCCCGGGTCTTATCACCGGCGCCTCCGACGACGATCCCAGCGGGATTGCCACCTATTCCCAGGCAGGTGCCCAGTTCGGCTATGGCCTGACCTGGACCCTGCTGCTGACCTATCCGCTGATGGCGGCGATCCAGGAGATCAGCGCACGCATCGGCCGTGTCACCGGTCTCGGCATCGCCGGCAACATGCGCCACTACTACCCGCGCTCGCTGCTCTATTCGCTGGTCGGCCTGGTGCTGGTTGCCAATGTCATCAATCTCGGTGCCGATCTCGGTGCCATGGGGGCCGGCATCAGGCTTCTGATCGGCGGCCCCGCCTTTCTCTACATCGCTGCATTCGGCGTGGCTTCGGTGCTGCTGGAAATCTTCATGCGCTATTCGCGCTATGTCTCGGTGCTGAAGTGGCTGAGCCTCTCGCTGCTTGCCTATGCTGCCACCGCTTTCATTGTCGACGTACCCTGGTCGGCCGTGGCGCTCAGCATGGTGTGGCCGCATATCGTCTGGAAGCCCGATTACTTCATCACCATCGTCGCTGTTTTCGGCACCACGATCAGCCCGTACCTGTTCTTCTGGCAGGCGGAGACCGAGGTCGAGGATCAGCAGGAACGGCCGGGTGCCGAGCCGCTCTCCGAGGCGCCCGATCAGGCGCCGGAAGAAATCCGCCGCATCGAGATCGATACATATTTCGGCATGGGCATTTCCAACCTCGTGGCGCTGTTCATCGTTGTCACCACCACGGCCACGCTGAATGTCCATGGCATCACCGATATCCAGACCTCAGCCGATGCGGCCCAGGCGCTGCGTCCGCTTGCCGGGGATTTCGCCTTCGCCATCTTCGCCGCGGGCATCATCGGCACGGGATTGCTGGCGCTGCCGGTGCTGGCGGGCTCGGCCGCCTATGCGCTGGGCGAGGCGCTGGCCTGGCCGGTCGGGTTGGCTCGTCAGTGGTATCAGGCCCGCGCCTTTTACGCGACCATCGCTATCGCCACGGCGATCGGCGTGGTGATGAATTACCTGCCCATCGATCCGATGAAGATGCTGTTCTGGAGTGCCGTGATCAACGGTGTCGCCGCCGTGCCTATCATGGCCATGATGATGCTGATCGGCACGCGGACGAAAGTAATGGGCCGCTTCACCCTGCCGCCGGGGCTGCGCTGGCTGGGCTGGATTGCGACAGCGGTGATGGCCATCGCGGCCCTGGCGATGAT
Source organism: Steroidobacteraceae bacterium (assembly GCA_036496405.1). GTDB lineage: Bacteria > Pseudomonadota > Gammaproteobacteria > Steroidobacterales > Steroidobacteraceae > FEN-1191. The sequence continues at coordinate 1,395 of DASXLF010000049.1, forward strand.
CGCAAGCTGGCTGGTTTAACTCAGACCGGCTGAAACGAAAACGCGGCCGGCAGAGTGCCGGCCGCGCTTGTCGCATACGAATTAAGCGTTCGACCTACTGAGCGTGTTCCAAAGTGAGCACGCCGATACC
>DASXLF010000050.1:0-18084 GCA_036496405.1 Steroidobacteraceae bacterium
CTCCGCTGTGGTGTCACTGACGCTCGTGCCCATGCTGTGCGCCAAGATGCTGCGCCCGCGTGAGGAAATGCGCCACCGCCGTCCGGGTGCAATCGCACTTTGGGCCGAGCGTGCGTTCAACCGCCTCGTGGCCGGCTATGACCGGATGCTGTTGCGGGTGTTCGATCATCAGACGCTGGTGTTGTGGCTGGCGACCGGTACCGTGGTCGTGACCGTAGCCTTGTACATGCTCATTCCGAAAGGCTTCTTTCCGCTGCAGGATACCGGCATCCTGCAGGGAATGACGGTGGCGGACCCGAAGATATCGTTCGACGCCATGGTGCAGCGGCAACAGGCCTTGGCCGATGCACTGCGCCACGATCGCGATATCGATAGCCTGTCCTCCTTCGTCGGCGTCGACGGCACTAACACCACACTCAACACCGGCCGCTTTCTGATCAATCTCAAGCCCAAGAATCAGCGCAGCGATTCCATCCTTCAGACCATGGCGCGGCTGAAGCAGGCGGCGCGCAATGTGAGCGGCATCGAACTGTCGTTGCAGCCGGTGCAGGACCTGACCATCGATTCCACGGTCGGCCGAGCGCAATACCAGTTCATCCTGCAGGCGGCGAGCGGCGCGGCGCTCAAGCCATGGGCACCGCAGCTGCTCAGCCGTCTGGCTCAGGCGCCGCAGCTCACCAATGTCTCAACCAACTTCACCGACAGCGGATTGACGGTGCAGATCGATATCGATCGTGACACCGCCGCGCGCTTCGGCGTGACCGCCGCCACCATCGACAATGCGCTCTACGATGCCTTTGGCCAGCGCATCATCTCGACCATCTACGCCGAGTCCAATGAGTACCGCGTCATCATGGAGGCAGATCCGAAGCTGCAGAGCTCGGTCGCCTCGCTCAACGACATCTACGTACCCTCGGCCGGCGGCGGCCAGGTGCCGTTGGGATCGATCGCGCACATGAGCGTGCAATCCGCGCCGCTGGAGATCGACCACCTGGGGCAGTTTCCGGCGGCGCTGTTTTCGTTCGATGTTGCGCCGAACGCATCACTCGAGAACGCGGTCGATGCCATACGGGAGGCCGAGCATGCCATCAATCTGCCGATCAGCATCTCCACCACATTCGAAGGCGCGGCACTCGCCTTCCAGTCCTCGCTGCGTAATGAGGTATTACTGATCCTGGCGGCGATCATTACCGTGTACATCGTGCTCGGCGTGCTGTACGAAAGTTACATTCATCCGCTGACCATCCTTTCGACTCTGCCCTCGGCAGGCATTGGTGCCCTGCTGGCGCTGATGATTGCCGGCCTCGAGCTCAACATCATCTCCATCATCGGCATCATTCTGTTGATCGGCATCGTCAAGAAGAATGCCATCATGATGATCGACTTTGCGTTGAACGCCGAACGCGTGGAGGGCAAGCCGCCACGCGAGGCCATCCACGAGGCGGCGCTGTTGCGCTTCCGCCCGATTCTCATGACCACGGTGGCGGCGCTGTTCGCGGCCTTGCCGCTGATGCTCGGAAGCGGCACCGGCTCGGAGCTGCGCGCGCCCCTGGGTATCTCGATCGTTGGCGGCCTGCTGGTCAGTCAACTGCTGACATTGTTCACCACGCCGGTGATTTATCTGTTTTTCGATCGCCTGGCGATGCGCGTGCGGCGACACTTTCCGCATCGCACCGACGGCGGCGATGCCCCGCAGCAGGCCGAGCTGCTGCCATGAGTATCTCGGCGCCTTTCATTCAGCGTCCCGTGGCCACCAGTCTGTTGACGCTGGGACTGGCGCTGGCCGGCGGCCTGGCGTTCTTCCTGCTGCCGGTTTCGCCCATGCCCAACGTCGACTATCCGGTCATCGTCGTCACGGCATCGCTGCCAGGCGCCAGCCCGGAAACGGTTGCCACCAGCGTCACCACGCCGCTGGAACGTCATCTGGGCACCATCGCCGGAGTCACGGAGATGACCTCGCAGAGCGCCGTCGGCTCGGCGCGCATTTCACTGCAGTTCGAACTCAGCCGCGACATCGATGGCGCCGCGCGCGACGTCGAAGCGGCCATTCAGGGCGCACGCGTGGACCTGCCGACCTCGCTGCGCAGCAACCCCACCTATCGCAAGATCAATCCGTCCGACTCCCCGGTTCTGATCCTGGCTCTGACCTCGGACACGCTGACCGGCGGTCAAATCTACGACTCCGCGTCGACCATCATGCAGCAGCAATTGCTGCAGGTGCAGGGCATCGGCGATGTCACCATTGGCGGCGGCTCATTGCCGGCGGTGCGCGTCGAACTCAATCCGCGGGCACTGTTCCAGTACGGCATCGGCCTGGAGGACGTGCGCGCGGCGCTCTCGGCCGCCAACGCCAACAGTCCCAAGGGCGCCCTGCAGCAAGGCGGCCAGCGCTACCAGATTTATGTCAACGATACCGCCAAGCAGGCAGCCGACTATCAGTCACTCATCGTCGCCTACCGCAACAATGCCGCGGTGCGCCTGCAGGACGTGGCCACGGTCTCCACCGGCGTGGAGGATGTGCGCAACCTGGGGCTGGCCGACGGCACCACGGCCATCCTGGTGGTGCTGCACCGTCAGCCCGGGGCCAACGTCATTGACGTGGTCGATCGCGTGCGCGCGCTGATGCCGACATTGCAGGCTTCGATTCCGGGCAGCATCCGCATCATCGAGACCAATGACCGCACCGAGACCATCCGCGCCTCGCTGCGCGATGTCGAGCGTACGTTGCTGATCGCCATCGCGCTGGTGGTGCTGGTGGTGTTCCTGATGCTGCGCGATGGCCGCGCGGCACTTATTCCGAGTGTGGCAGTGCCGTTGTCATTGGTCGGCACGTTTGGCGCTATGTATCTGCTGGGCTTCAGCCTCGACAATCTGTCGCTGATGGCTCTGACGGTCGCCACCGGCTTCGTGGTCGACGATGCCATCGTCATGCTCGAGAACATCGCCCGCCACATCGAGAATGGCATGCCGCGCATTCAGGCCGCACTGCTGGGCGCGCGCGAGGTGGGCTTCACGGTCTTGGCGATGAGCCTGTCGTTGATCGCGGTATTCCTGCCGATTCTGCTCATGGGCGGCCTCGTGGGTCGCACTTTTCGCGAGTTCGCACTGACCCTGTCGGTGGCCATCGTCATCTCGCTGGTGGTCTCGCTGACCACCACGCCGATGATGTGCGCCTATGTGCTCAGCCGCGAACACCGCCAGCAGGGCCGGTTCCTGACGGCCGTGGAACGTGGCTTCGAGGCCATGCGCGATTTCTACGGCCGCACGCTGCGCGGCGCGCTGACGCATCCGCGCACGGTGATGATCGTCCTGGCCGCCACGGTGGCACTGAATTTCTACCTGTTCACGATAGTGCCCAAGGGATTCTTTCCGCAGCAGGACACTGGCACCCTGGTCGGCAATCTGCGCGCCGACCAGAGCATCTCGTTTCAGGCCATGGCGCAGAAGCTGCGCAGCGCCATGGCCATCGTGCAAGCCGATCCGGCGGTGCAGGATGTCGTGGGCTTTACCGGCAGCGGCGGCTACGGCGCCAGCAATTCCGCCAACATCTACCTGGGCCTGAAGCCGCTGAAGCAGCGCAAGGTCAAGAGCGATGCGGTGATTGCGCGTCTGCGCGCGAAGCTCTCGAGCATAACCGGCGCACGGCTGTATCTGCAGGCCATCCAGGATATCCGCGCCGGTGCGCGCCAGAGCAATTCCCAGTACCAGTACACCATTCTTGCCGACACGCTCTCGGATCTGCGGCTGTGGACTCCGAAGATCACCGCCGCACTGAAGGACGTGCCGGAGCTGGCGGATGTCAATTCCGATCAGCAGGACAAGGGCCTGACCGTAGCGCTGCAGATCGACCGCGCGACCGCCGCGCGGCTCGGCATCAATCTCTCCAACATCGACAACACGCTTTACGATGCCTTCGGCCAGCGCCAGGTATCCACCATTTACAACGACATGAATCAATATCATGTGGTCATGGAGGTGGATCCGAGCTTCTGGCAGAACCCCGACACGCTGAAGGAAGTCTGGGTCAGCACCACCGGCGGCGCGTTGAGCGGCACGCAGACCACATCCGCGGGCGCTGGCGCCTTCAGCAGCCGCGCAAGCGCCGTCAGCGCCACCGGCAACGGTGACAACGGCGCAAATGCCCCTGCGAGCGTCAATACCGGGGCTGCGAGCACTGGCGCCAGCAGTTCGACCAGCACCCTGGCGCCCGCCGCGACCGCCGCTGCCGCACAGAACCTGGCGCTCAATCAGCTCACCAACAGCGGCCGCGGCAGCGCCTCCACCGGCGCTTCGGTCAGCACCAGTGCCGAAACCATGGTGCCGCTGGCGGCTCTGAGCAGCTATGGTCCCGGGACCACGCCGTTGGCGATCAACCATCAGGGACCGTTCGTGGCCACGACCTTCTCCTTCAATCTGCCCGCGGGCGTGTCCCTGGGCACGGCCATCGCCGCCATCGCACACACCATGCAGACCCTGCACGTGCCGATCTCGGTACACGGCTCGTTCGCCGGTACGGCACAGGTATTTCAGCAGTCCATAGCCAGCGAGCCGTGGCTGATCCTGGCGGCGATCGTGGCCGTGTACATCGTGCTCGGCGTACTCTATGAGAGCTATGTGCATCCGATCACCATACTGTCGACTCTGCCTTCCGCCGGCGTGGGCGCTGTGCTGGCGTTATTGTTGTTCGGCACTGAATTCAGCCTGATCGCGCTGATCGGCGTGATACTGCTGATCGGCATCGTCAAAAAAAATGCCATCATGATGATCGACGTCGCGCTCGAAACCGAGCGTACCCAGCACGTACCGGCCTCGGTGGCCATCTACGAAGCCTGGCTGTTGCGCTTCCGGCCGATCATGATGACCACCATGGCGGCATTGCTCGGCGCGGTACCGCTGGCGGTGACCACCGGCAGCGGCGCCGAGATGCGCCAGCCGCTGGGCATCTCCATCGTCGGTGGCCTGATCGTCAGCCAGGTGCTGACGCTCTACACCACACCGGTGGTGTATCTCTATCTGGACCGCTTTCGTGTGTGGGCATCGGCCCTGCGGCGGCCTCGTCCGCCGCTAACGGGCGGCGCGCAGGCGCAGTACACATGATCTCAAAGATTCATCGCTGGCCGCCCGTGATCGCCCTGCTGCTGCTGGCGGCGTGCAAGGTGGGACCCAATTACCATCGCCCCGACGCGCCCGCAGCCAGCGCTTACAAGGAGGATCAGGGCTGGACGCCGGCGTCGCCGGCGCAGGTGCCGGATGATGAGACGTGGTGGGCAATCTACAACGATCCGGTGCTCGACGGACTGGAGAAGCAGGTGGCGGTGTCCAACCAGACACTGCTCGCCTCCGAGGCCGCCTATCGCGCCGCGGTCGCCGCGGTGGCGATCGATCGCGGACCGCTGTTTCCGGATATTTCTGTGAGCGGTACCAATACCCGCAGCGGTGGCGCCAGCGGCCTGACGCAAGGCATCAGCACCGGTGCCGGCACCACCGTCACCACCGTGGCAGCCAACGGCAGATCGCGCAATATCTATAGCGCCGGTGCGCAGGCGAGCTGGCAGCTGGATGTATGGGGCCGGATCCGGCGTACCGTGGAGTCCGATGTGGCCAAGGCGCAGGCCAGCGCCGCCGACGTGGCAGCAGCGCGGCTGTCGGCGCAGGTGACACTGGCGGAGGACTATTTTCAGCTGCGTGCCGCCGACGAGCAACGGCAGCTGTATGCCGCATCGATCAAAGCGTTCCAGACCTCGCTGACGATCGCTCAGAATCAGGTCAAGGCCGGCGTCACCACGCTGGCGGATGTATACGCCGCGCAGACTGAACTTGAGAGCACCGAGGCCGCGGATGTCAGCGTGGAACTCAATCGCGCCAAATTCGAACACGCGATTGCGGTGCTGACGGGCAAGAATCCGGAACAACTCGCCATCGACCATGCCGGTCTCGCCAAGACCGTACCGGTGGTGCCTGCCGGCCTGCCGTCGCAACTGCTGCAGCGGCGCCCGGATATCGCCGCCTCCGAGCGCAGCGTCGCCAGCGCCAATGCGCTGATCGGCGTGGCGCAGTCGGCGTGGTATCCCAATCTCACTCTGTCGGCTTCCTACGGTTTCACCGCCACCGCGCTTCCAGGCCTGTTCCAGGCCGGCAATTCGCTCTGGTCATTCGGCCCGCAGATCGCGGAGACGGTGTTCAATGGCGGCGCGCGCCTGGCCACCAACCGTCAGGCGCGCGCCAACTACGATGAGGCGGTTGCCAACTATCGCGCCACGGTGCTCGCGGCATTCGAGGCGGTGGAAGACGATCTGTCGAGCCTGCGCGTGCTCGAACAGCAGTCGGCGTTGCAGACCACCGCAGTGGACGATGCGCGCAAATCCGAAGCGCTGTCACTCAATCAGTACAAAGCAGGCATCATCGTCTACACGACCTTGTTGACCGCCCAGACCGCCCGCCTTTCGGCGGAGATCAACCTGCTGAGCATTCAAAGCCAGCAACTGGTGGCCAGCGTGGACCTGGTGGCGCAGCTCGGGGGTGGTTGGAGCGCGGCACAGCTCGATCGCTCCGATCGCGGTGTGCCGCGGTGACGGACCAGCACTTGCCAAGCGGCAGGTAAACCCTGCAGCATCCAGCGGCTGACGATCGCGGGAGCGCTTCATGCTGGTTCAGGGATTGGCGGTGGGCGTGGGCGCAGGGCTCGGCGCGCTGCTGCGCTGGCGACTCGCGCTGCTGTTCAACGCGGCATTCCCGCCGATTCCCATGGGAACGCTGGCGGCAAATCTGATCGGCGGATTTCTCGCCGGCGTGTGCCTGGAGTATCTCGCGCGCAGCGCCGTGCCACTGGAGCTGCGGCTTGCGGTGACCACCGGCTTCCTGGGCGGACTCACGACCTTTTCCGCGTTTTCCGCCGAGACCGCTATTTTGTTGCTGCGGCGTGATTACCTGCTTTCGGGCGCCATCATCGGCCTGCACCTGATCGGTTCGCTCGCCATGACATTGCTGGGCGTGTACTGCGTGCGGGCACTGTTCAGCTTCAGGACCGCGTAATCGCGATGATCAGCAAGGGCGGTCTCAAACGCCTGCTGGGCGCACTTGGCCCCGGGGTGACCACGGGCGCGGCGGACGATGACCCTTCCGGCGTCGCCACGTATTCGGTGGTCGGTGCGCAGAGCGGCACCAGCTTTCTATGGTCGGCGCTCTTCGTCTGGCCACTGATGGGGTGCGTGCAGATGATGTGCGCGCGCGTCGGTATGGTCAGCGGCATGGGGCTGGCAGGCGCCATGCGACAAAAGTTTCCCACCTGGGTGGTCGGATTGATCGCCACGGCGCTGCTGTTGGCGAACATCATCAATATCGCCGCTGATCTGGCCGGCATGGGGGATGCCGCGCATATGCTCGGAGCCGGGCCGGCGACTCTGTACGTGTGGTTGTTTGGACTCGTGATCTGCGGCCTGACCATCCGGCTGCGCTATCACCAGATCGCCGACACGCTGAAATGGCTGGCGCTGGCATTGTTTGCTTATGCCATCACGGCGTTCCTGGTACATCCGAAGTGGAGTGCCGTGGCGCACGATGCGCTGATTCCGAGCCTGCCTCACGGCAGCGAGGGCTGGGGGCTGCTGGTCGCGATCCTCGGTACCACCATCAGCCCGTACCTTTTTTTCTGGCAGGCAGGCCAGGAAGTGGAAGAAGACAAGGCCAAGGGACGGCACCAGTTGATCAGCCGCCTGGGCGCCAGCCGGCGCCAGCTTGCCGACCGCCGTTTCGACGTGGCCGCCGGCACCTTCTTCTCCAACGTGGCCATGTTCTTCATTATCCTGACCACCGCGGTCACGCTGCATCAGCACGGCATCACCAAGATCGGGACCTCGCGCGAAGCGGCTGAAGCGCTGCGTCCGCTGGCCGGCGACTATGCTTATTTCCTCTACACCATTGGTATCGTCGCCACCGGCCTGCTCGCCATTCCTACCCTGGCGGGCTCGGCCGCGTATGCGGTGGCCGAAACCTTCGGCTGGCCATACGGGCTGGACGAGAAATTCAAGAATGCCGCGGCCTTCTATTCCGTATTCGTCCTGGCCATGGTCGGCGGCCTGATACTCGATCTCCTGCACGTCAATCCGATCAAGGCGCTGTACTGGACTGCGGTCATCAATGGCGTTCTGGCGCCGTTTCTGCTGGTGGCCCTGCTGCTGATAGCGACCGATCGCCGCATCATGCAGGGCCAGGTGAGTTCGCCGCTCGCACGCTACGTGGTCATGCTGACTACGCTGCTGATGTTCGTGGCCGCCATTGCCATGGTGGCTCTCTAGCAGACCTAATTGTCCTCAGTGTTCAAATTCGCGCGCCACTTCGCGCAGCAACTGCTGCAGGTACGGCGCCAGCGCACGCCCGACTTCCAGATGAAAGTCCTCGGCAGCCGTGCGCCACAGCACCACGGGTGCCGCGGCGAGCAGCGTGCGGGTACACATGCCGACCGGGAAAGCCTGCAGATGTAGATCGAGCGGGCAACCCGCATTCAGCAGCTGCGTGACGCCGGTGCCGCCGATGTGCAACGCGATCTGGCGCTGGCTGATGTCCACTAGCGAATGCGGCATGCCCCGCAGGCCCGAGCCCAGCGCCGCGAGCACGCCCGGCCATACCTCCTGCTGCACGAGCAGCAGTTGTTCGTCCGGGCCCAGCCAGAGCGCCGCGCGCGCATCTCCTTCCGCCGCACGACAAGCCTGTTCCGGCAATCGCAGTCCGAATGCGGCGCCCGCGGCCGCCAGTGCCGCGGGTGTGCCGCGCAGACTCAGTCGTCCCAGTCCTGACAACAGCGTGACCTCAGGCATGGATGCGCTCTCCGGCGGGATCGTAGAACACCGGTGAAGTCACCTGAACCGCGATGGGCCCGCGCGGCATGGGCACATGCAGAGTCTGGCCGATGCGCGCATGGCCGCCGGCAATCAGCGCCAAGGCGATGGAACGCCCAAGCGTCGCGCTGTGACACGCCGAACTCACGTGGCCGATGGATTTACCGAACCAGGCGGGCGCCGCCTCGACCATGATCTGCGCGCCCTCTTCCAGCATCACCTGCGGATCGGCGAGTGTGATCAGCCCGACCAGCTTTGGTCGTTCCGGTGCGTTCATCGACTCGCGCTCCAGCGAGCGTTTACCGAGGAAATCACTTTTGGTCGGATCAATTGCCCAGCCCATGCCGGCATCGCCCGCAGTCACGGTACCGTCGGTATCCTTGCCGGCGAGGATGTAACCTTTTTCCATGCGCAGCACGTTCATGGCGTCGGTGCCGCAGGCGCTGATGTTGTAGTCGCTGCCAGCATCGAGGATGGTCTCCCACGCCTCCATGCCGCGATCGCTGGGCACGTTGATCTCAAAGCCGAGCTCACCGCTGAAGCTGGTGCGCAACAACCGCAGCGGCGCGCCGCAGAACTGGCCCTCCAGCACGCTCATGTGCGGCATAACATGGGCGCCGATACTGATTCCCCGCATGAGACGGGCATCGATGAGCTGCTGCAGCACCGCGCGCGACTGCGGCCCCTGCAACGCGAGCACCGCCCATTGTTCGGTGGTCGAGGTCAGCCAGACTTTCAGCGCCGGCCATTGGGTCTGGAGCATCTCCTCCATCAGCGACAACACGCGTGTGGCACCGCCGGCACTGGTAGTTACATGAAAGCGCTCCGGTTCGAACTGCGCCAGGAGACCGTGGTCAATGATGAAACCATCCTCGCCCAGCAGCAGACCATGGTGAGCGCGTCCGGGCCGCAGCGAGCTGCAATCGTTCACGTACATGCGGTTCAGAAAGTTCATGGCGTCGGGACCCATGACCTCGATCTTGCCCATGTCCGAGGCATCGAACAGGCCGCAGCCCATGCGCACATTCAGGCACTCGCGTGCCACGGCCTGCGCTCTGGCCTCCCCGGCCAGCGGATAGCAGTGTGCGAGTGTCCACAGCCCCGTGTCCTCGAACAACGCGCCGCGCTCGAGTGCCCAGTCGTACGAAAAGGTGGTGCGCACCGGCGCCAGCAAATGCGCGCGGGCGTAGCCGGCCAGCGTGCCAAAGGTCACGGGGGTATAGGGCATGCGGGCCGTGGTCACACCCACGTCACTCATGGATTTGCCCAGAGTCGCGGCGATGATGCCCAGTGCATTGAGATTGGAACTTTTGCCCTGGTCGGCGGCCATGCCGGTGGTGGTGTAGCGTTTGATGTGCTCAGCCGATGAGAAGCCCTCGCGCACGGCCAGCCGCAGGTCGCGCACCGTGACATCGTGCTGCCAGTCGACCAGCGCGGCATCGGCACTGCCCGGACGCCGCTCGGGCAAGGCCCCGAGCCAGCCACCCGTGCCGCACTCCATGGCACGCACCTGGCGCCGAGGAACGGCGGCACACGGATAGCCGATGGCCTGCAGTGCAGCCTGGGCCATGAGCGCGCCGTGCTGCAGGCTGGCGTCCAGAGATCCCTCACCCGCGCAGGCGCCGGCCGAACGTACGCGTTCGAAACCTTCGCCGGGCAGATGCGCCTGCAGGGCCTGATCCCACTGCAGGCGGCCACGCGTCTGGGAAAACAATTGCACGCTCGGCGTATGGCCGCCGCTCATGAGCAGCGCATCGCACGGCACGCGCAGCGGCGGCCCGGGCTGCACCCGGCCATCGGCATCGCAGCCAGCCAACAGAACTTCGTTGATGCGCAGGCCGCCGCGGGTCGCGATCACGGTCATGCGTTCGTGAATTTTCAAACCGGCGGCGCGCGCGGCCTGAGGCAAGGCGCCCTGCACGTCGGCGCGCACATCGGCTATGGCGGCGATTTCAACGCCGGCGCCGTGCAGATCGAGCACGCTCTGGTAGGCACGGTCGCACGCCGTGACCAGCACCACGCGCCGGCCGGGCAACACACCGTAGCGATTGAGATAACTGCCGGCCGCACCGGCCAGCAAAATGCCGGGACGGTCATTACCGGGAAACACCAGCGGACGTTCCAACGCCCCGCAAGCGAAGATCACCTCGCGCGCGCGTACCTGCCACAGCCGCTCGCGCGGCCCGTCGGGCGGCGGATCATTCAGGTGATCCTGCAGCCGCTCGCACAGGGCAACAAAATTATGAGTGAAATAGCCAAGGGCGGTGGTACGCGCCAGCAGCGTGACATTGGCGCGGGCATTGAGTATGTCAGTGGCGTGCCGGGCCCAGCGCTGCGCGGACAACTCACCAATGCGGGCCGAGACATCCGACAGCAGCGCGCCCCCCGGCTGCGCTTGCTCATCGCACAGCATCACGCGCGCGCCACTGACGGCGGCGGTCAAGGCCGCTGCCAGGCCGGCAGCCCCGCCACCGATGATCAGCACATCGCAATGGGCATAGCGATTGGCGTAGCGATCGGGATCCGGCTGCCTCGGTGCCCGGCCGGCGCCGACCGCCGCGCGGATGCGCGGCTCATAGAAGGCTCGCCAGGCGCGTCGTGGCCACAGAAAGGTCTTGTAGTAGAACCCGGCCGGTATGAACGGCCACAGCAGCCTGGTGACGGCACGCAGATCGAATGCCAGGCTCGGCCAGCGATTCTGGCTCACGGCATCGAGTCCGTCGAATAGCTCGATCTGGGTCGCACACAGGTTGGGCGTATAGCGCCCGCCGCCCCGGCGTACCGCGATCAACGCGTTGGGTTCATCGACCCCGGCACTCAATATGCCGCGCGGCCGATGGTATTTGAAGGATCGGCCGGTGAGATGAATGCCATTGGCCAGCAACGCCGAGGCCAGGGTATCGCCCGCGAAACCCTGCAATCGCCGGCCGTCGAAGCTGAAGCGCAGTGCCCGGGTGCGATCGATGAGCCCGCCGGCCGCGGTGCGAAAAGCATTCACGGCGCCGTCTCGCCGATGCGGTATGTGGCCAGGATTTGATCCGTGCTGGTATCGCGGCGCGCATTGAAGTAGCGCTCGCAGCCGTAGATGTGCCGCCAGCGTTCCGTGTGCACGCCCCTGCGATTGCGACGCATGTACAGATAATCGGCCCAGTCCTGGTCGGACAGGAGCGACGGATCGGCGGGGCGCGAGCGCTGCGCCTGGCCGCCATAGCTGAATTCGATTTCCGGGCGTTCGCCGCAGAACGGACATTTGATCAGCAGCACTGCCGCATCCTAATGCGCCACGCCGGCAGCAGCGATTTCATCGATCAGATCGCCGTCGCGAAAACGCTCAAGTGTGAACGGAGCATTGATCGGATGTGGCGCGTCGTGGGCAATGGTCCAGGCGAACAGCTGCGCCGCGCCGGGAGTGGCCTTGAAGCCGCCCGTGCCCCAGCCGCAATTCACATACAGGCCCGGCACCGGCGTGCGCGCGATGATCGGCGAGCGATCGGGCGTCAGGTCGACGATCCCGCCCCAGTTGCGCAGCATGCGCAGGCGCCGGAATTGCGGAAATAATTCGCAAACGGCTGCCAGCGTGTTCGCGTTCACCTGCAGCCCGCCGCGCTGCGTATACGAGGTATAGGCATCGGTGCCGCCACCGATGACCAGCTCTCCGCGGTCCGATTGGCTGATATAGGCGTGAATCGTGTTCGACATGACCACGCACGGCAACACCGGCTTGAGCGGTTCGGACACCAGCGCCTGCAGCGGATAACTCTGCAATGGCAGCCGCACCCCTGCCATGCTCATGATGACACTGGAATGGCCCGAGGCCGCGACGCCAATCCGGCGGGTGGCGATGCTGCCGCGGGTGGTGGCAACACCGCTCACCCCGCCGATCGCGCTCTGTCGGATTCCGGTCACCTCGCAATTCTCGATGATGTCGACGCCCAGGGAGTCCGCCGCCCGGGCATAGGCCCAGGCCACGGCATCGTGCCGTGCGGTGCCGCCGCGCCGTTGCAGCGTCGCCCCCAGTACCGGATACCGCATGCTGGATTCGATGTTGAGCGGCGGGCAGAAGGCCTTGGCCTGCGCCGGCGTCAGCCACTCGGTGTCCACGCCGCTGGCGCGGTTGGCGTGCACGTGGCGCTTGAGGGACTGCACGTCATGCGCGGTGTGCGCGAGCATCAGCACGCCGCGTTGCGAGAACATCAAGTTGTAGTTCAATACCTGCGACAGCTGCTCCCATAACTTGAGCGAATGCTCATACAGCACGGCGCTCTGCGGGTGCAGATAGTTCGAGCGGATCACCGTGGTATTGCGGCCGGTATTGCCGCCGCCGATCCAGCCCTTTTCCAGCACGGCGATGCGGGAGAAGCCATGTTCGCGTGCCAGGTAATAGGCGGTTCCCAGCCCATGACCGCCGCCGCCGATGATTACCGCCTCGTATTCCGCCTGCAGCTTGGGCGAGCGCCATTGCACCGACCAGTTGCTCTGGCCGGAGAGTCCCGCGCGCAGCAGCCTCAGCGCCGAGAATTTCCGCATAACAGTCCGCAATGACCGCGAGGTGTGCGCGATTGTGCGCGACCGCGTTCGCGAGATCCATGCATTTTGCGCCGGGACGTGCCCGGCAGCGGGTTGCGGTACTATTTCACGCAACATTGTGTATCCGCGTTGCATCCCCTCCAGGCGCATACGGGCACTCAAGTCTGCAGAAGGTGCTGTGCTTTATGAGGTTTCGATGCCGACGCGATTAGGATCGCCCCAGATCTGTGCCGCCGCCCTGCTGATCGCCGGTCCGCTCGGCACCGCCTTGGCGCTGGCGGATGACAGCGACCAGCTGTCGGAAGTGATCGTCAGCGCCGACAAGCGCGAGGTCGACCTGCAGAGCGCGCCGGTGGCGATCACGGCCGTCAGCGGCGCGGCACTCGACCAATCCAACGTCACTCAGCTGGCCGATCTGAACGGCAGCGTCCCGGGCCTGACGATTGCCAAGAGCAGCGGCTTCGAGCGCATCGTCGCCATCCGCGGTATCGGCTCGGAAACGCCGGAAAACGCCTACACCACTCAGCCCGGGGTATCACTGCACGTTGATGGCGTGTACGTCGCCAACACCATCGCGCTGGACGAGACCCTGTTCGACGTCGATCAGGTCGAGGTATCGCGCGGGCCGCAGGCGACCGTATTCGGCCAGACCTCGACCGGTGGCACCATCAATTTAATCAGCAAGCAGCCGCTGCTCGGACGCTATGACGCCTACGTCGATGCCAGCGCGGGCAATTACGATCTGCTGCGAGGCCGGGCGGTGGTCAACGTGCCGGTCGGCGACAGCATTGCCGTTCGCGCCTCGGTGCAAGCCTACGGGCATGAAGGCTTCGCCACCGATACCGACATCGCCGGCTTTCGGCCCGATGCGGCCAACGACAAGACCGGTAAGATCGCGCTGCTGTGGCAGCCGACGGACAGCTTCAGCGCCACGCTGACGGCGCAGTTCTATCACGCCTCGCACAGCGGCGATGAACAGAAGAACATCCTCGATCCCAATCCGGATCCGCGCACGGTCTCACAGGATTACCGCAGCTACTTCCAGTTGTCGACGCAGTTGTACTACCTCAACGTCAAATGGGAACTGCCCTGGGCGGAAGCAAAATCCACCAGCAGCTGGCAAACCCTGGACAATCACATTCAGGAGGACGGCACGCGCCTGAGCGTGGCGCTGCTCGGGTTCTTTGATCAGGTGCAGCCCTGGGACACCTGGATGAGCGACCTGACCCAGGAATTCAGCCTGGCCTCGCGGCCCGGTGGCTTCTGGGACTGGACCGTGGGCGCCTTCTATCTGGCGCAGATCAATCACCAGTTCGTCAACGAACTGAGTGACACGGTGCCGGCCCCGTTCCTGCTCTATAACAACGACGGTCATATCGACCGGCACTCATATGCCGGCTACGCCCAGGCAACCGCTCACCTGTCGCCGGCGTGGCGCTTCACGCTCGGCGCACGCTACAACCACGATGAATATGGCGGCCCGAGCACCACGCGCGCGGCGGACGGCAGCCCGTTTACCGTCGATGACCGCTATGCCAAGGCGGTGCCTACGGCCAAGGCGGAACTGCAATACGATCTGGCGCCGGGTGTCATGCAATACCTGAGCTTCACGCGCGGCTACAAGCCAGGGGGCGTCAACGACAATCCCGGTTCGGTGTCGGTGCCGCAGCAATTCAAGGATGAAACCATCAATGCCTTTGAGTTTGGCAGCAAGTACCGCTCGCTCGACCACAACCTGATCGTCAATGGCGCGGCCTACTACTACGACTATCAGGACATGCAGTACATCGCCACCGATCCGGTGCCATTCAAATATGGCATCGATAACATTCCGGTCGCGCATATCGTGGGGCTGGAACTCGAGAGCTCTTATCTGACGCTCGACAATCGCCTGCGGCTGGATGGCAATATCTCCTGGTCGCACGGGCGGCTGGTGGGGGACTTTCACACGCTCGATGCCAAAGCGGCCAATCAGCTGATCGCCGCCATTCCGGCCTGCCAGTTCGGTGGCGCCTTCTTCAATCCCCAGTGCCAATCACAGATTGCGGCCGGCGCCCCAAATACCAACGGCAACGAGGTACCGAAGCTGCCGCAATGGCAGGGCTCACTGAACGCGGGCTACACCGCCAGCCTCGGCAGCTATCATCTGTTGACGCGCGTGGAATTCATCTATCGCGGCAGCTTTCAGTACCGTATTTTCAACGACGGTGCGCTGGATCAAGTGCCCTCGTACAATCAGTGGAATCTGTATTTCCAGCTCACGCCCCCGTCCGCGCACTGGAATTACGCCATCGGCGTCAGCAATGTGTTCAATGTTGACGGGATCAATGCGCGTTACACCGATCCATTCGGCACCGGACAGACCAGCGATGAGTACATTCCGCCGCGGCAAGTGATCGGCACCGTCGCTTACCGTTTCTGATCGCTCAGGTCTCCGGCGCACGCATGAGAAAGATCGGCACTGCCAGGATTCCCAGCAGTAGCGCGTAGGCGAGGAAGATCGGATTGAAGGTGCCGAAATGGTCGGCGATCACACCCGCCGCAAAGGGGCCCGCCGCCGCCAGAGTGCTCAGCATCCAGACCGCCGACAGGATGCGCGCGCCCACCTCACGCCCGAAATACTCCAGCAGCACCAGGTTGGCCGAGACATAGCTCAGACCCCAACCGACGCCGAAGGCGGCGGCGAACAGGTAGTCGCATACGGCCGACGCCCCGCCGATGAAGGCCAGATCGCCCAGGCACTGCAACGCCAGTCCTGCGGCCAACAGGCGACTGGGGCGCACTTTTTCCGCCAGCGTGCCGGCCGCGCCTTTGGCGAGCATGGCGATCAGCGCCACCAGACTCAGGATGAAGGCGGCGAACACCGGTGTAGTGCCCAGTTGCACCAGGTGCGTCACGGCGACGCTCGAATTGGTGGTGATGCCGGCCACGGTCAACGTCATCGAGGCGGCGACCAGCACGAATTGCCGGGTCATCATGGCATCGCGATCGCCCCAGCGATGGCTGGCCGCGGCCGCAGCGCCTGGCGCTGGCGCGGAGTCCGGAATCCTCGGCGCATCGCGAATGAACAACAAACAGACGACCGTGATGAGTACGGCCACGATGCCCATCAGCAACCAGTTGAATCGCCAGCTATGACTGGCGGCGACCACGGCGGCCACCAGCGGCGGACCGACGACATTGCCCGCGGCGCCGAGCATGAGATAAAAGCCGATGACGCGCGATGAACTGTGCGGAAACCAGGAGGCGAGCAGGTAGACGCCCGGAATATTGCCCGCCAGGGCATAGCCGAGACCGAGAAATATCACCGCCAGGTAGAACAGGGGCAGACCGCTGGCGAGAAACGCCAGCCAGAATCCGGCCGCGAGGCAGGCGCCGCCCAGCACTACCACGCGGCCCGTGCCCATGCGCTTCATCAGCAGCGCCGGCAGAGGACTGGCGACACCGCAGGCAATTCCCAGCAGGGAAAAACTCGCGCCGGCGGCAGTCTGCGACCAGTGCAAATCCTTGATCATGCTGAACAGCACTACGCCCAGTGAGGCAAAGGTAGCGCCGTTCAGAAAGAAGAAAATCAGGCTTACCGCGACCAGTACCAGCCATTTCTGCTGCATAGAGCCAACCGACTTGAATGAAACCGGCCGCAGCACCGGCCGCGCATTCTACCTGGGTGCGCGCGCGCGCCGCGCCGTAAAATCGTGCACGAAGCGCGGCTTGTCAGCGGGCGAGATCATCAGCGAGCGGGACCACCGCAGCTACGGCGGCCGCCACAGCATGGTCTCCCCGGGGTGCGGCACGTGGAAGTTATCGGACGCCAGCGCGTGCTCGGCGCACGCGCGCGCCAGGGCCAGTGCCGGTTCATCGATGCCTTCATCCGTGAGGCGGAAGCAGCCAAAGTGCATGGCCACGCTAGTGTCCGCTCCCAGGTCCATATGTGCCCGCACCGCATCATCCGGGTTCATGTGCTGCTCGCCCATGAACCATCGCGGTTCGTAGGCGCCGATGGGTAGCAACGCCAGATCGGGCGCGCCATAGCGACGGCGTAGTTCGGCGAACCATGGCGAGTAGCCGGTATCAGCGGCGAAATACAGCCGGTTGCTGGCGTTCGCAATCCATAGTCCGCCCCAGAGTGTGTGATTTTTCTGACCCATGCCGCGCGCGGACCAATGCTGTGCCGGCGTGAAGGTGAGTTGTACACCGCGCAACGAGGTTTGTTCCCACCAGTCCAGCTCTACCACTGGCATGATGCCCTGCTGGCGTAGGAAGGCACCGTTGCCGAGCCCGGTGAGGAACAGCGGCGCATGGGCGGCGGCCAGTCGCCTGAGCGTCGCTAGATCCATGTGGTCGTAGTGGTTGTGGCTGATGAATACCAGGTCGATGGGCGGCAACCGATCGAAGGCCAGTCCCGGCGCATGCACGCGCTTGGGGCCGGCCCATTGCACCGGGCTGGCCCGTTCGGAATATACCGGGTCGGTGAGTATGTTGAGACCGGGCAACCGGATCAGGAACGTGACGTGATTAATGAAGGTCAGCGCGATTTCCCCGGCGCCCGGCGCCGGCGGCACCGGCGCCGCCTGCGCATTCTCGCGCCATCGCGGCCACGGCACCGCGCGGCGCGTCAGCTGCCAGCGCAGGAAAGCGGCGAATGAGCGGCCGGCGCGCGCGCCTGGATTGAAGAAGTGCCGACCGTCAAAATGATCACTGGCCGCGCCGTGGAAACCGGGGC
>DASXLF010000051.1:0-1902 GCA_036496405.1 Steroidobacteraceae bacterium
AGCCCAAGATCAAGAAGCTGCTGCCGCCGGATGGCCAGGTGGGTTATGGCGCCGCCGCCGACCATCTCGACAACGCGTTGTGGAGCATGGGCAAGAATTTCGGCCTGGCCGTGCTGCTGCTCTTCCTGATCATGGCGGCGCTGTTCAAGTCGGTGAAGGACTCGGCCATCGCCACGATCGCCCTGCCGCTTGGCACCGTCGGCGGCATGGCGGCGCTGCGGCTGCTCGGATTGTTTGTGTTCCAGCCGCTCGATCTGCTCACCATGATCGGCTTCATCATCGTGCTCGGCCTGGTGGTGAACAACACGATCCTGCTGGTGGCGCGCACACGGCAGGCGGAAGCCGAGGGCATGACGCGGGTGGAAGCGGTGCGCTCGAGCCTGGAAACGCGGCTGCGGCCGATCTTCTCCAGCACCCTCACTGCCATTTTCGGAATGCTGCCGCTCGTGCTGGTGCCTGGACCGGGCGCGGAAATCTATCGCGGGCTTGGAGCCGTTATTGTCGGTGGCATTCTGGTCAGCCACGTGTTCACCCTGATATTGATCCCGGCGATGTTGCGGCTGGGCGAACGCCCGTCGGCGCTGCGCGAAGCGCCGATGACACCCGCAACACCGCTGCCACATTTGAGGGCTGCTGCATGAGGATGATGCGTTTTGGGGCGATTGGGGCTTGTGGGGCACTCCTGTGCGTCACAGTTGCGTTGGCGCAGCAAGCGCCACCACCTGCCCCGCCGCCGAAAGTGGGCGTGGCACAGGCGCGCGCCGTTAAGATGGCGCCGAAGGTCAGCCTGCCCGGCACTGTGGTGGCGCGGAACGACTCCAAGCTCGCCTCGGAAGTGGAAGGCCGCGTGGCCTGGGTGGCCGAGGTTGGCACCGTGGTGAAGGCGGGCGATGTGGTGGCGCGCATCGACAAGAACGTCGCCGGCATGCAACTCGCCTCCGACAAGGCAAACGTGGCGCGGCTTTCGGCGCAGTTGAAGTTTGACCACAGCCAGGCCGATCGCATGGACCGGCTGTACCAGCAATCGGCCATCGCCAAGGCCACGCGCGATCAGGCGCAGTCCACCCGCGAGATGGACGAAGGCGCGCTGGCGCAGGCGCAGGCCTCGATGCAGAAGAGCCAATATCAATTTACGCACAGCGAAATTCGCGCGCCCTTCCCCGGGCGCGTTGCAGCGCGACTCATCAATCCGGGCGAATATGCAGCGCCGGGGAAGGACATCGTGCGGTTGGTGGACATCGACTCTATCGAGGTGAAGGCGCAGTCGCCGATCGACACTGCGCATTTCCTACGCGAAGGCATGCCGGTGGGCGTGGAGATTGCGCATACGCGTATCGTCGCCCCGGTGCGCGCGATCGTGCCGGTGGGCGATGAAGCAAGCCGCACCATTGAGATTCGTGTGTCCTTGAAAGCGGGACAGGCGTTCGTCGGAGACGCCGCAAAAGTTCTGGTGCCATCGGCTGCACCACGCGACGTTCTGGCGGTGCCGCGCGATGCGCTCGTGCTGCGCGAGGACAATACCTACCTGTTCAAGGTGGACGGCAAGAACGTGGCCACGCGCGTGGCGGTCGAAACCGGCACGGAAGACGGCGCCATGGTGGAAGTGCACGGCCCGGTGAAACCCGGCGACCGCGTTATCGTGCGCGGCGCCGAGCGTCTCGAGGCCGGCCAGAAGGTCCGGCCTGTTTTGGCCTCGTAGTCAGGTAGATGAAAAGTTTCGACCAGTACGCATTTCTTCGAGATCGCCCTCCCAGCCGAGTCCCTTCAGGGCATTACCGGCCTGAACCTGCTCACGAATGCGCAACAGTACGCGCAATGCTTCTTCGACAGTCGCCTTTTCGTAGGCAAGCCCGTCGCAGTCATCGCGCGCAACAAGAGATCCTCATCGATATCGATCTTTAT
>DASXLF010000052.1:0-1671 GCA_036496405.1 Steroidobacteraceae bacterium
CTTCGCGTTTGAGTGGCGGTAGGGAGCAGAGGAATCGTTTAGCGAGTGGCGGCAAGCGAACTGGTCTGGTTCAACTCGGTCGAGACAGCTGCCAGCCGGCTGTGACTATGCCGGTTTGAGACGGGCGAATAGTACCAGGTTGTGCGCCACCACCGCGGACCAGATGTAAGTCTTGAAGTGATCGAGCCCCCGCCAGGTGCAGCATGCCAAACCGTATGCCCGCTTCAGGCAGGAGATCCCGGCCTCGATCCCGGCGCGGAAGTTGCGCAGCTTGCGATAGACCCCGCCGCTCTTGACCATGTCTTCGACGGCCAAGCCACGCTTTTTGTGGAAGGCGACATCCTTGACGCCGCGGGCCTTGGCCGCCGTGAGATTGTCCTGGCTGGCATAACCGCCATCGGCGGCGACCTGACGCGGCGGTACGCCGCAACGGGCGATGTGGCGTTCGAGCATGGGCAGGAAGCGCTCGGCGTCGGCGGGGTTGCCGGCCTCGACGACGATATCGAGGATCAGCCCGCTCTTGCCGGTTGCCAAGTTGAGTTTATGTCCGTACTGCACGTCGCGGGCCCCCTTGACGATGATGTCGGCGTGCGGCTCGAACAGGCTCACCAGCTTCTCGCCGGCCGGTACTGGCCGGTCTTCGAGGACCCGTTGCTCGGTCTGGGCGAGGATGCGCTCGATCAGCGGCAGGTAGTGGCCGAGTTGGGCGCGCCAGCGTTCGGCCGCGATCCCAGTGAGGTCGGCCAACCGTTCGGCGGCTTGTTGCAGCGCCACCCGGGTGGCTTGGGTTGCAGCAATCAGCTCGCGGTAGAGCCGGCGCCGATTGTCTTTACCACGGCTGTACTGGATCGCTCGTGCGCGCTTCTTGGCAAGGCGCCGGCGGTCGCGCCACTGCAGCGCCGGCGCCCCCGGCAACGCCGCAGCCTGGTGCAGCAGCCGCGTCATCACGCGCACGGCATCCCATAACAGCGCGCTGTCGCTCGGCTCGTGCATCAGCGACGCGGTGACCGTGCTGTCGATCCGCACCGTGGCACCACTTTCCAGCTTGTCCCGCTTGGCGCTGGTCAACAGCTCCCGATTGACCGCCTCCCAGGTCTCGGGGCGGATCGCGCTGATTGTCTGATGCAGCACCGATTTCTTCGGCGACCAGGCCAGCGGCAAGCGGGCAAAGGCACGGAACGAGGCCGAATCCTCAAGATGAAAGGCCAACTCCTCGTAACTCAACTGCCGCTGTTGCTTGAGCAGCGCACAGCGGAGCACCGTCTCTGCCGGCAGTCCCTGCCGTCCGGTCTGGCGCACCCCGCGGCGGCACAAATCGCCGGCCACCAGGCTCACCAGCGCGTGCTGCCGATCCAACCACTGCGAGATGGTCTTCAACTCGCAACCAATCTCGTGCCTGGCAAACACCTCGAATATAGTGGCCTGGATCGTGCGTTCCTGGCGCATGGGCGGCTCCGGCGCGGAAGGTTCCGCTTTGGCTTCAATGGCTTGCATCTGTAGCCTACCCGAAGCCGCCGGACCTCACTTGCCAAAAGTGCAGTTCTCTACGTAATTCCAATGGTTTAACGTTTATGGACAGGCACTACACTAACTTTTCATGACCGTCTCCCGCTCAGCAGCTAAGGGCGATGTCCATCCGCCCACTCAGAGGATGGCTCAGCTCGGCGGCCG
>DASXLF010000053.1:0-1659 GCA_036496405.1 Steroidobacteraceae bacterium
GCAAAGTTATAACTTCAGCCAAACGACCCTCCCCGACTGGCTGAACAACGCCTCGCAGGGCGCGATACAGCAGGCGCAGACGCTTAGCCAGCGCCCGTACGATCCCTATACCGGCCAGATCGTTGCGCAGCCTGGCGCGGACACTGCGCAGGCCTACCAGCAAGTGCGGGATATGCAGGGTTCGTATAACCCTGCGTTTCAGCAATCAGCGCAGGCCTATGGCGGGCTGCTCGGCCAGGTCAATCCGCTCACCGCGGGCGGCATCAACGACATCTCCAACCAGCTGTATGGCAACTACCAGCAGAACGTCATGAACCCCGCGACGGGGTTGCTGAGTGGCTACCTCGGCAACGCCTCGCCCGCGACAGCTGGACAGGTAACGTCCAACGCACTGAACATCATGACGCCGTTCTCGCAGGCAGTGATCGACCCCGCATTGCAGATCGGGCGCCAGCAGCTCGCGCAGAACCTGCAGCAAGTAGCGGGACAGGCCAACAATGTCGGGGCTTTTGGTGGTAGCAGACAGGGCATCACCGAAGGAGTCGCGCAGGCGCAGGCAGCGATCGGCGCCGGCCAGACGGTGGGGAACTTGCTGAACCAAGGTTGGCAGAGCGCTCTCTCCCCTGCCTATAACCTCGCCAACCAAGCATCGCAGCAGGGCTATGGTGCCGCGGGGCTGCTCGCCGGCATGGGGCAGTCTGGCTACAACGCCGCGGCGACGGCGGGCCAGAACATGGCCAACACCAACTTGCAGGCGGGATTGACCGCAGCACAGAACCTGCCGGCACAGGCGCTGCAGCAGCAGCAGGCGCAGCAGCGCGATGCATCGCTGTTGCAGACCATCGGGGCCGCGCAGCAGAACCAACAACAGCAGCAGATCAACGCGCAGATGGGCCAGCATTACGAAGCACAGGACTGGCCGGTGCAGAACCTCGATATGCTGCTCTCCGCGGTCGGCGCCGTGCCCTACGGCTCGACCACCATGAGCTACGGCAGGACGCAGCCCGATCCGGCGAAGAAGAACGTGGCGGGCAGCATCCTCGGCGGCGCTGCGTCTGGTGCCAGCACCGGCTTCATGGTCGGTGGCCCGATCGGCGCAGGAGTCGGCGCGGTTGGTGGCGGGATATTAGGCGCTTTGAATTGACGCCGGAACGTTATCTTAATCTACGTTGCCGTTGGAGAGGAGCGAATAGGTCTTGTCCCCTGCGATAGCGAGCTACTGGGGCGGGCATCCCAGGGCTATAGCACAAACCCCGGCGGGAGCACTCAACTGATGTCAGGATCTCTTGAGCTATTAGGGATGCTCAATCCAGGGATGGCCGGCTTTGCGGCGGCGCCTGCCTTTGACGTCGGCTCCGCGCTCGGAGCGATGAACCCTGGCATGACCGGTTTCGGAGGCGGCGCGACCGGCGGCGGGGCGTTCGACCCGATGGCGCCGCTTGTGAACAATCAAAGCTGGTTCGATCGCAACGCGCCCAGTAGCCAGCAGCTGGGGAGCGCGCTCAGTAGCCTCGGCAAGGGCGCGGGCGCGGCGGGCGGCAGCAAGGACGCTGGCCCGATCATGCCAGGCGCTGGTCATCAGGCAGCGGTCGGTGCGCCAGGCCGCGGTGCCCAGACGCTCGATGCCCTGGTGCAGATGCTGGCCAAGCGACGCGAAGC
>DASXLF010000054.1:0-10991 GCA_036496405.1 Steroidobacteraceae bacterium
CTTTCCGGCAGCATGAACGTTACCAGCAGCATGGCCACTATGCTCAATGCCGCGGATACCAGCGCCGGACGCACGAAATTCGCATTCTGCAGCTGCTCCCCGGCCAGCGCGCCACCGATCGCCGGGCCGAGCATGAAGCCGATGCCGATCGCGGCGCCCACCATGCCTAGGCTGCGGGCGCGATTGGCACTCGAGCTGATATCCGAGGCGTAGGCCATGGCCGCGGCGATGTTTCCGGCCATGAACCCGGCCAGCGCGCGCGACACGAACAGCAGGGTCACCGAGGAGGTGGCTGCCAGCAGCAGATACGAGGCGCAGGCGCCCGCCATGCTGAGGATCAATATCGGCCGGCGGCCATAGCGATCGCTCAGCGCACCCCACAGCGGTGCGGACAGCAGTTGACATAGCGAATATATGCCCAGGATCGGCGTGATCAGAGCCGGCGAAGCACCGAATTGTGTCGCCATGAACGGGATCAGCGGAATCAGAATTCCGAATCCCAGCACGTCGATTACGCAGACGAGGAACAGGGCGCGCAATTTGAGGCAGGCTCCGCGGCGCGGCTCAATGACCGGGAACGAGACGCTGCAGATCCGAAAGATCGCCACGCTGCGGCGGCCGATCCGACAATGCACGGATCACCAGGTTAGGCAGACGAGTCTCATCCCAGGAGGCGTCTGGCGACGCCGCGTCCGGCACCTCGGCACCGAACAGCACCGCCAGCTTTAACGGCGGCAGCAGCCACAATCGCCAGCGGCCCGAGCCGCGCGCGAACAGCATGCCGTCGGCCGCAAAAGGTTCCGCGCCGTGCGCGGCCCCTGACAGCTCCACGCCAAAGCCATGCCGACTGTCGGCGGATCTCGGCAGTGACAGGCGCTGCACCCAGCCGGCGGGCAGCAACTGCTTTCCCTCGAAGCGACCGTCCTGCACCAGCACGCTGGCCACACGCATCCAGTCGAGCACGCGCGCATGAAAACAGCAATCGGCGGGCGTCGCAGCGCCAGCCCTCGGCACGGCGATCCATGCGGCCGCGGCGTTCAGCCGGCTCCAGAGTGCCTGCGACAGAAACACCTCATAACGCTCATGAGTCCCGGCTTCAATCGCGGCACGCAGCGCATTGGGATCAAACGTGCGCAGCGCCTGCGGCGGCAGCGCGCCTTGCTGCGCCGCCATTCCGGTGGCCAGCGCCAGTAGTAGCTGCGCCAACGGTCCGCTATCGATGACCGTGTCGGCCGTGAATCCCCCGCCGTAGCGCTCGAACACGATGTGATCGTCTCGCATGATGACCAGCGCCTGCAGCGATGCGGCGCTGCCATCGTTCGCGGCACGCTCGAGCGCTGCGGCATCAAAGTGCTCGTCGGCGGGCTGCGCGCGCGCCAAGCCGCCGCCATCTCCTCCAGCGACCGTGACGCGCGGCAATTGGGGCGGCTGCAAGCGCAGCCAGTGGCCCGCAAGCAGCGCCAGCGCGAGCAGCGCTGTCCCCACAATTATCAGCCGTGACCTGCGCCGG
This sequence comes from Steroidobacteraceae bacterium, assembly GCA_036496405.1. Lineage (GTDB taxonomy): Bacteria > Pseudomonadota > Gammaproteobacteria > Steroidobacterales > Steroidobacteraceae > FEN-1191. Next base: position 1,511 of record DASXLF010000054.1, read on the forward strand.
TTCATGGCGCCCTGACGGGCCCGCAGTAGGCGGCGCGGCCGCGCTCCAACTCGAGCTCGTGCGTGACCCGCGCGGGCCACTCATCGCGGTGGTGCGTGGCCATTATGGTGGTCACGCCGGCGGCTATGGCCTGCTCAACCAGTGCGCGCAGCGCCCGGTGAGTGCGGACATCCAGACCGGCATAGGGCTCATCGAGCAGCAGGATATCAGGCTCATGCACCAGGGCGCGCGCGAACAGCAGCCGTCGCTGCTGGCCATAGGACAAGGTGCGCCATGTGCGTGCCGCCAGGTTCGCTGCGCCCACGCGACGCAGCGCGCGCGCAACGCGCCGTCGCTCACCGGCGCCCGAACGCTCGTTGAGTCCGACGCTGGCGTGCAGGCCCGAGGCGACCACGTCCGCAACCGGCAGGTAACGCGGATGCAGCGCCTGCATTTCAGGGGCGATCAATCCCAGCCGTCGCTTGAACGCATGCAGCGCGATACCGGGTTCAAGGCCCGCGCGCGTAATGCTGCCGCCACGCGCGACACCGAGGTCGCCATACAGCATCTGCAAAAAGCTCGATTTACCGCTGCCGTTGGCGCCGTGTACCAGCCAGCACTCCGAGCGGCGCACTTGCAGCGACAGATCGCGCAATACTGCGCGGCCCTCGCGCCACACGCTCGCACGCCGCAGGGATATCAACGCCGGCGCAGGCGCTGCGGACGGGCGCAGCGGACCGTTGTCCGATCTGGCGTGTGCTACGCGCAGGCCGGATTTGCGGCTGCGCCGCTGGCGCACGAAGCGGCGCTTGCCGGTGATGCGGCCGGACTCGATGCGGCATACGTGGGTGGCAAAGACCGGCACGTCTTCCAGACGGTGAGTCGATAACACCCAAGGCAGCGCCGTGCGGCTCAGGCGCCGCAATCCATCCATCACACGCTCGCGATGCTGCGCATCCAGCCCCGTAAATGGCTCATCGAGCAGTAACATTTTTGGCCGCCACGCCAATGCGCGCGCCAGCAATACCAGCCGCCGCTCGCCATACGACAGCGTCAGAAAACGCCGCCGCGCCAGCGCCTCGATGCGCAACCGCGACAGCAATTCGGCTATCTGCCGCCGATCCTCGGCCGTTACCGGCGCCAGCGGGATCTCGGTGCGATGCAGACCGGTCGCGATGATATGCTCGACGCGATAATTCCACTCATAGTGCTCGTAGCGATCCTGGCGCTCGGCGCCGAGATAACCCAGCTCGTCGCGGATACCGTAGGGATCGTCGAAACTCTCCCCTGCGAGGCGATAGCGGCGCCTGCCGACGCCGGGAGCCGGCCAGACATCGCCCGCGAGCAACTTCAGCAACTGCGTTTTACCGGCGCCATTGGCGCCCAGGAGCACCCAACGCTGACCGGGCGAGATGTGCCAGTTGAGCGCGCGCAGCACCGCACGGCCGCCGAGTTGCAGTCGCACGTGCTTCAGTTCGATCTCGATAAAGCGGGCGCTTACGCCTGCCCGTCCCTGCACCACGATGCGTCTCATTGGGCAAAACGCTCACTCTAGCACCGCGATCCGCTGGCTTAGGGGGCGGTGTCGGCAGAGGCAGGTTGGTGGGGGTAAAAAAACGCTGCCGACATTCGGCGCCCACCGCGGGGGGTGTGAGGTGGGCACTATTGCCGGCAGCGTTGCCGTTGGCCTCAAAGAGACCCGACTTCCAGACGAAATCGCCTGTGCCTTTATGGATGCAACCCACATGCCAGTGAGGGAGAATTGTCCAGCGCCGCTCACGGAGCGGCCATTGGCCGGCCAATTTTCTTTTCGCTAGAACGGCTTGAGGGCCTGCGCAACATTAGCGCGAACACCCACCCGGAGCGCGTGCGACGGAACTTTGGCGCTAACGGTGGAAATAATTGACCCGGAACGGCGCAGCAGCGCAATGCGACGCACCATCGGAGGGAGCGTCGGCGCATGCTGACCCTGCTATGGGTCGCCGTGACGCGCCCCCGGCACGGGCCCAGGTCTATGCTTCAGCACCAGCCAGGCATTCATCCGGAGCAATCGATTATGAATGACAAAAAGCAGAAGCCGCCGCGCACCGCAACCGCCAGCGTAGCAACGCCCTCCTCCCCACCCAAAGGGAAGAATCAGGGCGAAGGGGACTATGAGGCGGCGCGCCGCTACCGCGAGGAAGTGGGCGAGTTTCTGGATCACTCCAATGTGGAGCAGATTGCCAAAAGTGCAGCGCCGAAGTCGGCACTGGAGGCGCGAGAACTGGCGCTGGCCGAAGAGCGTGCCCGCGATCGTTCCAAGGGCGATGATCCGGCGGATGTGGGCGCGATGTATCCCGGCCGCAAGACGGATGACGAACGCTAAAGACAGGCCCGCGGGTTTACTGCACTTCCTGGACGTCCAGCGCCGGCAAACGCGAACTGGTGGCGCCGGAACGCTCCCAGCGCAGCAGTTCGGCACGCATGTTCGCCAATTCCCGCTCGTGGACGGACTCCACCGCCAGGATAGCTTCCAGCAACTGCCGGGTGGTCGGGTCGCTGCTGCCCAGGAATTCAATGATCTCGCGATAGCTGTCGACGGCAATGCGCTCGGCGATCAGGTCTTCCTCGAGCAGATCCGCCAACGCCTCGGCTTCGATGTCTTCACCCTCACGCGCATCGATCGCACCCAGCAAATGAAGATTGGCTTCGCCGCCAAGCTGCACGATGCGCTGCGCCAGCTGTTCGGCGTGGCCTTGCTCTTCCGCCGCGTATTTCAGGAATTCGTCTCTGACCGTCGCGGCGACCGCTCCACCGGCAAGCGCCGAGTGCCGGCGATATCGCTGCACGCACACCACTTCCGTGGCAAGCGCCTCATTGAGCAGACGCAGGATGGTCTCTTGAACCGCGGCCTGGTTGGAGGTCACAGCACCATCCTGCATGTGCTGACGCGCGCGGCGGCGCATTCCAGCTACCTCGCTCAGAAACGGGTACAGGCTCCGATCCAGCTCGGGGCTGCTGAGATTAGCTGACATTTGGCTTGCCCCCCAGACTAATCGGCAGACTTTTACCAGCTGTCATCGAAAAATTCTGCGCATCAGGTAGCGGTTTAGCGCACCGCGCAGCAATGGCGTCAGCGGCGCCAGACGCCACAGAGTCCTGATCCATCTCGGACCCCACATGCCCAGCCCCAACGCAGCGCCGCCCCACAACGCGCGCCCGCCGTCACCGAGCAGCGCGCGCATGATCGCACTGCGCGGAAAGTCCGTGGTTTCCGGCCGTTCCTCGCCCTCGCCCTCGCCTTTCATCTGTCGTGCCACCGCCAGGAATTCGGCCCGCGATGTTCGCAGCCGCTCGCGGGTCTGCGTTATGCCCGGGTTTCGCTTAATCGACATGCAGCTCTGCCACGGTGGCGGTGGGTTCGGCCGCGACCCATGCTGGCGCTACCGTTCCCAGATCGCGCAAGTCCTCACGCCATTCCTCCCGCAACCGATCAAAGGGCCGCGGCTCGCCGGGCGCGATGCCGGTGTTCGCGTACCAGAGTCCGCCCGCGGCAATGAGCACGAAGCCGATACACAGAGCTCCGATCGCATCCATGCGGTAGGGACCTGACCAGGCCGCTGCAATTACCCAGACGCAGCCCATGAGCAGGGCCACGGTTCCCGCCATCAATACCACCGCCAACCCGAGCAGCTGTCGGCGCAGCACCCGTGCCGCGTCGCCAGCTTCCTCAAACGCCAAATCGACATAGGCGGCCAGATGCCTGAACAAGGCCGATGTCAGACGGGCTAACAACTCAAGCACGAACTACCACCGGCTGGGGCGTCAGCGTCGCGAGGACACTGCCGTTACGCCGACACCGACGATCAGCCCGATAGCTGCGGCCAGTCCAATTGCGGTCCAGGGCCGGTCATGCACGTACTCATCGGCCTGCTCCGCCGCCACCCGTGCTCGCTCGCGCAGTGAATCGGCGGTATCGTCGGTGAGCCGCCTTACATCACCCATGGCGCCGACCACCTTGGCGCGCGCACGCGCGACATCGGCGTCGGAAACGTTGCCGACCCGTTTCACCAAATCTTCAACGTCGGCCAGAAATGCGCGCATCTCATCGCCCGCGTAGTCCTTCACGTTGCCGGCGCGGCGGCGAAAATCGCCGGCCGCATCCTTGCCAGCGCGGCGCACGCTGTCCACTGTGTCGTTTGCATTCGCACTCATTGTCGTTTCTCCGGGAACATCGTTAATTCGATTCGTTGATTCAATCTGAGCACGCGCCTCAGGCGCGACCGAAGCCGCCGACCAGCAGCGTCACTACCGCGCCGATCAGGAATACGAAAAACAGGATTCTGGCCACACTCGCCGCACCGACCGCGACACCGGTAAAACCCAGCACCGCGGCAATGATGGCGATTACGAAAAATGCCGCTGCGTAATGGAGCATGTTCTATTCCTGTCCGTCTCGGCCATCGCCTGCGGAATAAGCATGCCACTGTGTATTGGGCTATATTGTCCGCTCGGCGCCGCAAGCGCTGTAGGATGAACCTCACAACCAATGATGATCCGCCCCAATCGTGTGCCGCGCGTGCTGGCGCTGTCGCTGGCGTTTCTGTTGCTGGCAGCGCTGGTGGTCATCGCCGAAATTGGGCAAAGCGGGCAAAAGGAAATCGATGGTCGGATCGCGCTCTCGCAGAAGCGCCAGATCCTGCTGGCCGAGTTGCTGGAACAGCTGTCGCAGGCCGAGGCCGGTCAGCGCGGCTATCTGCTCACCAATGACGATAAATATCTGCAGCCCTATGCCAACGCGCGCGAGCGCGTCGAGCCGACGCTGGATCATTTCGGCGATCTATTCCGCGACAGTAACCAAGAAGAGCTGGCGAGCGCCGAGCAACGCAATACCCTGCGGCATCTGCGAGTGCTGGTCGGCGGCAAGCTGGCGGAACTGGCCGCCTCACTGAAACTCTATACCACCGAGGGACCGGAACAGGCAGTGGCGCTGGTGCGCACGGACCTGGGCAGCACCGCCATGAACGACATTCGCGCCGCGGCGGCGGCGCTGCGCGAGGATGAGCGCCGCGAGGTCAATGCCGAGATCGCGCGCGCTGAGCACCTGCGGCTGATATCACGCGCGCTCATGGGCGGCGTGGTGCTGCTCAACATCATCCTTCTGATCGTCGCCGCCGCGCTGCTGGCGCGCCAGGCGCGGCGGCGGGCCGAACTCACCGAGCAGCTCGCCATCGAGAACGAGGAACTGGAGCGCCACGTGCGTCGGCGCACGGCCGAGTTGTCGGCGCTTTCAAGCCACCTGCAGCAATTGTCGGAAAAGGAAAAGGCGTCGTTGGCGCGCGAACTGCACGATGAGCTGGGCGGCCTGCTGATTGCCGTGAAGATGGATGTGTCATGGCTGCAGAAGCGTTGGCCGATGGCCATTGACCCGGATATACAGACCCGGTGGACGCGGGTACTCAAGGTGCTCGACGATGGCGTCGACTTCAAACGCCGGATCGTGGAAAACCTGCGACCGACGTTGCTCGACAACATGGGGCTGCTGCCGGCCGTTCGCTGGATCACCGAGGAGACCTGCAATCGTGCCGGTCTGCCCTACACCGAGATCTATCCTGATCCGGAACCGGTACTCATCGACGATGCGGCCATAATGGTGTTTCGGCTGGTGCAGGAATCCATGACCAACATCGTCAAGCATGCGCAAGCCACGAGGGTTGCGCTCGAGATCAGGATGACTGATACCGAATTGACCGTCCTGATCGAAGACAATGGCATCGGCATTGCAACCGATCGGCGCGACGCGGTGGGATCACATGGCTTGGCGACCATGCGCCATCGTGTGCGCAGCTTCGGTGGCACACTGGATATCGATTCGCTGCCGTCTAGGGGTACCCGGCTGCGGGCACGCTTGCCGTTGAGTCAGATATTGAAGCCGCAGCCAATTCTGGCGCTGGCCGCTACTAGTTGAGGGGCTCGTCCGAGCCTTCCGGCAATTCCGCGCCAATTTGCTGCAACAGCGTCGGCAACCGGTCGAAGTCACGCAGCTTGTCGAGGAAGTGCCTCGCACCCAGCGCCGCCGCGGCGCGCCGGTATTCGGCCAGGTCGTAATTGGTCAGCACGATGACTACGGTCTTCTTGACGCGATCGGAGGGAATCGCCCGCAGCACGCCAAACCCGGTGCCCTGCCGCAAATGCAGGTCCAGCAGCACCACATCGACGGGCTGACGCTGCAGTGCAGCGACCGCTTCAGCCTCACTGTCCACCGTCCCTGCCAGGCGCACGCCGGGTACCGCCAGCAGCGCTTCACGCAGCCGCTCGGCCAGGACTCGCGAATCCTCCACCAATAACACCGAGAGATTGCGCGCGCTCATCTCTGTGTATCGTTCATGCGTGCCCACCAGATTCATGGGTGAAAGTTACGGTCATGTGTAAGCGCAGTAAAGCTGTGAATGTCCGGGGTTGGACTCGGACGGAGCCTACAACGGCGCTTCAATAATAATGATCATTGAATGATCCCGTTTCTCAATGCGTACGTCGTTATGTCCGCATTGGTCGCCAGGCTCATCTTTTCGAGGATGCGCGTACGGTAGGTGCTAACCGTCTTGACCGACAGGCACAATTCATCGGCGATCGACGATACCGCGCGTCCGGCCGCCAGCTTGCAGAATATCTGAAATTCGCGCTCGGAAAGCCGGCGGTGCAATGGTTGATCGTTATCGCCATTGAGATCCGACAGCAGTAATTCCGCGAGGTTGGCGCTGACGTAGCGTCGTCCCTGCATGACAGCGCGCGTCGCCTTGAGCAACTCCTCGGGCGCGCATTCCTTCGGCAGATAGCCGCCGGCGCCGGCCTTGAGCACATTGATCGCATACTGGCGCTCGGGAAAACCGCTGAGCACCAGCACCTTGGTGTCCGGATAGCTGGCGCGCACGTATCGCAGGATATCCAGGCCGCTGCGGTCCGGCATGTTGATATCCAGTATCACCAGATCCCAGCTGCCCGAGCGCAGCTGATCGAGCGTCTCGTTGCCGGAAGCGGCCTCACCGATTTCGGTGATGCTGCGATCCTCGGTGAGAAACTGTCGTAGCCCCGCCCGAACCATCGCATGATCGTCAGCTATTAGAATTTTCGACATGAGTCCGTTCTCCCCGGTCGTGCGTTACTGCTGCTCAATTGGAAACCGCGATGCCTGCTGCGGATTATCACGCTCCCGCTCCCATGCCCTGGCGTTGATAGGCGGCGAGCTTGTTATACAGTGTTTTGAGACTGCATCCCAGTGTCCGCGCGGCCCGATTCTTGTTGCCGCTCCAATGCGCGAGCGTGGCTTCAATCAGCCAGCGTTCGGCTTGCGCCAGTGATGAACCGATCGGCACGTGGACGCCGCCATCGCCGTCTCGCGCCGGACCACGATCGACGCCGGCGAGGTGAATATTCATTGGCTGCAGTTCCAGTTCCTGCTCGCACACTATGTAGGCGCGCTCGATGGCATTTTTCAATTCGCGCACGTTGCCTGGCCACTGATAGTCGCGCAGCGTGCGCCGCGCGGCGCCGCCGAACACCTTGACAGTGTTATGTCGGAGGTTCAGCTCGCGCAGAAAATGCTCAGCCAGTAACATCACGTCATCGCCGCGCTCGCGCAGCGGTGCCAGCGATATCGGGAACACCGCCAGTCGATACAGCAAATCCTCGCGCATGGCGCCGTCGCGTACCGCCTGCACCGGCGAGCGATTGGTGGCGGCTACCACGCGCACGTCGGTGCGCAGCTCCTGCGAGCCGCCCACACGAAAGAAGCGCTGCGTTTCGAGGAACCGCAGTAAGCGCGTCTGCATATCCGCGCTCATCTCGGTGACCTCATCGAGGAACAATGTTCCGCCCGACGCGCGTTCGACCATCCCGGCATGACTGCGCGAAGCGCCGGTGAAGCTGCCGCGCTCGAAGCCAAACAGCTCCGACTCGATCAGGGTCGGCGGCAAGGCGCCGCAGTTGATGCCCAGGAATGGCCCGGCAACGCGGGCACTGCGCGCATGAATAGCCTGCGCGACCAGTTCCTTGCCTGAGCCGCTCTCGCCGGAGATCAGCACGGTGGCGTCGGTGGGTGCAACCTTCGCTACCAGGTCACGCACCGTCTGCATGGCGCTGGAGCGGCCTACCATGCAATTTGACATATCGGTCATTCCTGTCTCCGCAGGGGATTTATGCGATGGAAAATCCTGCTCACCCGTTGTAACAACGACCGCCGCCTGGCAGGAGCGGTTCCCACCGATGCGGGCGTGGGACATTGAAAATATTTCCGTCAGTGTTTGTCCTACGGACGGCGGCGCGGCGGCGCGGACGGGGGGCTTTTTTTGAGTTCGCGCGCCCGGAGAGATTCGAACTCCCGACCCTCAGGTTCGAAGCCTGATGCTCTATCCAACTGAGCTACGGGCGCATGCCTTGAGCGTAACATGTGGCCATGCTTGACCCGCAAGGCGCAGAAAAGCTCATAAATGCGCACCTGGCCTGCCTGCCAATCGAATCTCTCCCGGTGGGTCAGTGTGCCGGCGCGGTACTGCGCGAGAACGTCTACGCCGAGCGCGATCAGCCGCCATTTGACCGGGTGACCATGGATGGCGTGGCACTGGCCTCCAGCGCGGCCGCGCGGGGCCGGCGGCGGTTCACGGTGCAGGCCACCCAGGCCGCCGGCGACGTGCCGGTGGTACTGGCCTCGGGCGACAATTGCATCGAGGTCATGACCGGGGCGGTATTGCCCACAGGGTGCGATGCCGTGGTTCCGGTGGAGGCCCTGCGCAGCGCCCATGGGCAGGTGGAGCTTGCCGACGGCATTGCCCCGGTTGCCTGGGGCAACGTCCACCGGCGGGCGAGCGATCGCAGCCAGGGGGCCCTGCTGCTGGCCGCCGGCAGCGTGCTGCGCGCGCCTGAGATTGCCGTGGCCGCCTCCGCCGGCATGGCGCGGGTGCGCGTCAGCAGCCAGCCGGCGATTGCCGTGATCTCCACCGGCAACGAGCTGGTCGAGCCCGGAGATCCGATCGAGCCGTATCAGATCCGCCGTTCCAACGCCTATGCCGTAGCGGCGGCATTGCGCCAGCGCGGTTTTCACCGCGTGGCCGACGATCACGTGCCCGACGATGCCACACACCTGCATGAGCGTCTGCGGCTGCATCTGAACACACATGAAGTGATGATTCTCTCGGGCGGCGTGTCCATGGGGCGCTTCGACTTGGTGCCCAAGGCGCTGGAAGAAATCGGCGTGCATTGCGTGCTGCACGGCATCGCACAACGTCCCGGCAAACCCATGTGGTACGGCACTTCCAGTAACGGCCATTCGGTGTTCGCATTGCCGGGAAATCCGGTCTCCACCCTGGTGTGTCTGGCGCGTTATGTGATCCCGGCGCTGTACCGGGCCATGGGCGTCCCGGAGGCACCAGGCGAGCGCGTGGCCCTGGCGGCAGCGATCAATTGGTCCCCGGCGCTCACCGGCTTCGTGCCGGTGCGGATTGCCCACGATGACTGGGCGCGGCCCTGG
>DASXLF010000055.1:0-4689 GCA_036496405.1 Steroidobacteraceae bacterium
TCGCGCCGTGTCGGTCGTGTTCTGAAAAGCCAGCAGCAGCTCCCCTTGGGTGTGCGCGAAGGTCGCTTCGACCTGGGCGCTGCTGATCTGCAAACCGCTCAATGTCCGATGGCATTCGTACATGGATACCAGCGCGACTCCGCACAGCAGGAATGACAGCAGCAGCGCCAGATTATTTTGGTAGTTCAGACCCGCAAGCACCATGACGAACAGCAGTGCTGCTGCCACCAGACCGGTACGGGTGGGCAGGACGTAAATGCGGCGCGATTGCAGCGTCAGTGGCGCCTGGTCCTCGCCCTGGCGCGAGCGCGCCCAGGCAGAGACCGCGCGTTCCAGCCGCGCGCGCGCCCTAAAGCCGGACCGGAGTGGCGCGGATGAGCGCATCGGCCATTTCGCTGCCGCCCTCGACGGCTTCGCCCTCGTGTGTCAGCAGGCGATGCGCGGCGATGGCCGGAAACACGGTCTGCACGTGCTCGGGTAGCACCGCCGGTTCGCCCTCAATCAAAGCCCACGCCTGCGCGGCACGCAACAGTCCCTGCGCCGCGCGCGGCGACAAGCCGAGCGCCAGCTGTGCGCGCGTGCGCGCGACCAACGCCTGCACGTAGTCCAGAAGAGCCGGCGAAACGTGCACCGCACGCGCCTCCCGCTGCAGCAACAGTACTTCCGCCGGCCCGAGCACACTGGCGATGTCATGCAGCAGCTCGCGCCGCTCACCCTGCAACAGCACTCGCCGTTCGGAGGCCGGATCAGGATAGCCCAGGCTCACGCGCATCAGAAAGCGGTCGAGCTGCGACTCCGGCAGCCCATAGGTGCCGATCTGCTCGTGCGGATTCTGCGTAGCCACCACGAAGAATGGCTCGGGCAGGGCGTAAGTGACGCCGTCGATGCTGACCTGGCGTTCCTCCATGGCCTCGAGCAAGGCACTCTGAGCCTTGGGACTGGCGCGATTGATTTCATCCGCCAGCAGCAGCTGCGTGAATACCGGGCCGCGGCGAAATTGGAATTTGTGGGTATTGCGGTCGAAGATCGATACCCCGACGATATCGGCCGGCAGCATGTCGCTGGTGAACTGCAGCCGCGACCACTCCAGGCCCAGCACCCGTGCCAGAGTCTGCGCCAGGGTGGTCTTGCCGACTCCCGGGACATCCTCGATCAGCAGATGTCCGCGTGCCAGCAGGCAGGCGAGACACAGGCGCACCTGCGGGCCCTTGCCGAGGATCACGCGCTCAATGGCGGCGACGGTGGCGGTGAGACTGCTCTTGTCACAGCAGGCGCTGCACTTGTTCGACCTGCTGCGCCAGGCCCTGGCGCCTGCGTTGGAAGTCCGTCAGCCGCTCGCGCTCTTGCGCTACCACCTCCGGCGGCGCGTTGCGCACGAAGTTATCGTTGTCGAGCTTGGCGCGTGCCTTGATCAATTCCTGTTCGAGTTTTTGCGTGAGTCGCTGCAGGCGCTGCAACTCGCTGGCCGGTTCGATCAGACCCAGCATCGGCACCAGTAGCGTGAGCCCACCCACCATGGCGCTGGCCGCCGGCGGCAGTTCGCCGCTCCGCAGTGTGCGCAGGCTCGCAAGACCGGCCAGATGCGACAACAATCCCTCGTGCGATTGCAGCAACGCCAGCTCGCGCTCGCCGGCATGCTGCAACAGCAGCGGCAGCTGGCGCGACGGGGGGATGTCCATCTCGCCGCGAATCTGGCGGATTGCCAGCACCACCTGCATGACCCAGCGCAACTCCGATTCCGCGGGCTCGTCGGCTGGAAATGCATCATTGCGCGGCCACGCCGCAAGCACGATGCTCTCGCCGCTGATGCCGGCCAGCGGCGCCAGCCGCAGCCAGATTTCCTCGGTAATAAATGGCATCAGCGGGTGCAGCAGACGCAGCAGCGGCTCCATCACCGCCAACAGGGTACGACGGGCTCCGGCTGCCGCACCGGGCTGCCCGGACAGCAGCACCGGTTTCACGATCTCCAGATACCAGTCGCACAACTCGTGCCAGGTAAAATCATAGAGCGCAGCGGCGGCGAAATCGAAGCGATAGTCGCGAAATGCGGCGTCCACGGCGCTGACCGTCGCCCCCAGACGCGAGCGGATCCAGCGATCACTGATCGTGAGCTCGTGCGCCTCGCCGGCATCAAGCGCTGTTTCCAGGCCCTCGAATGCGCGCAGCACGAAGCGCGCTGCGTTCCAGAGCTTGTTGCAGAAATTGCGGTTGCCCGCCACGCGCCCGAGATCGAAGCGGATTTCCCGGCTCTGCGTGGCGATGGAAGCGAAAGTGAATCGCAAGGCATCGGTGCCGTATGCCGGTATGCCCTGCGGATACTGCTTGCGTGTGGCCTTCTCAATGCCGGCCGCCAGGTGCGGCTGCATCAGGCCGCTGGTGCGCTTGGCCACCAGCGCCGGTAATTCGATGCCATCGATGATGTCGAGTGGATCGATCACGTTGCCCTTGGACTTGGACATCTTCTGGCCGTCGGCATCGAGAATCAAGCCATGCAGGTACGCTTCGCGAAACGGCACGTCGCCCATGAACTTAAGCCCGAACATGATCATGCGGGCGACCCAGAAGAAGATGATGTCGAAGCCGGTCACCAGCACATCGGTCGGATAGAAGCGCCGCAACTCCGCCGTGTCGCCCGGCCAGCCGAGAGTCGAAAATGGCCACAGCGCTGAGGAAAACCAGGTGTCGAGTACGTCCTCATCCTGGCGCAGCGCGACCTCGCGGCCGTGGCGGGCACACGCGGCGGCGCCGGCTTCGGCGGCGGTGCGCGCGACATAAATGTTGCCCTGCTCGTCGTACCAGGCGGGTATGCGATGACCCCACCATAGCTGGCGGCTGATGCACCAATCCTGAATGTTGCGCATCCACTGGTAGTAGGTTTTGTCCCAGTTCGCCGGCACGAAGCGCACGCGACCGGATTCGACCGCGGCAGTGGCTTCGGCGGCCAGCGGCGCGATACGCACGTACCACTGATCGGTCAGATACGGCTCGATCACGGCGCCGCTGCGATCGCCGCGAGGGGTCATGAGCTTGTGCGGCTCGACGCGATCGATGAGCCCGCTTTGCTGCAGTTCCTCGAGCATGCGGGCACGGGCTTCGAAGCGCTCGAGGCCACGCCACTGCGCGGGCGCGATCTCGTTCAGCCGCGCGTCGGGTGTAAATATGTTTATCAACGGCAGGCCGTGGCGCTGGCCGATGGCGTAATCGTTGAAATCGTGCGCCGGGGTGATCTTCAGCGCGCCGCTGCCAAACTCCGGATCCACGTAGTCGTCGGCAATGATCGGCAGCTCACGCTCGGTCAGCGGCAATCGTACCCGCCGGCCGATCAAGCGCCGGTAGCGCTCATCCTTGGGGTTCACCGCTACCGCGACGTCGCCCAGCATGGTCTCGGGGCGCGTCGTCGCCACCACTATATAACCGTCGCCGTCGCTCAACGGATAGCGCAGATGCCAGAGCTGGCCATCTTCCTGCTCCGACAGCACTTCCAGATCGGACAGAGCGGTGCGCAGCACCGGATCCCAATTGACCAGCCGCTGGCCGCGATAAATCAGGCCCTCTTCATGCAGCCGCACGAACGCCTCGATCACCGCCTGCGATAGCTGCGGATCCATGGTGAATCGCTCGCGCGACCAATCGACCGAGGCACCCAGACGCCGCAGTTGCTGCGATATTGTGCCGCCCGACATTTCCTTCCACGCCCAGACCCGTTCCACGAATTGCTCACGCGTCAGATCTGAGCGCCGCTGGCCGGCGGCATTGAGCTGCCGCTCGACCACCATCTGTGTGGCGATGCCGGCATGATCGGTGCCGGGCTGCCAAAGCGTTGCCAGTCCGCGCATCCGGTGCATGCGCGTCAGGGCATCCATTATGGTGTCCTGAAAGGCATGTCCCATGTGCAGGGTGCCGGTGACGTTCGGCGGCGGGATCACGATGCAGTAGCTGCGCTCGGACGGCCGCGGGGCGAAATAGCCCGCAGCCTCCCAGCGCTGATACAGGCGCTGTTCGATTTCGGTCGGTGAGTAGACCTTATCCATCCGCGCAAACTGCGTCCTGCAACCGCTCAGAGCGGCAGAGGGGAATCCTCGGCTGAGAGGTTGCGGCTGTTCGGCGTCAAGCCCCGATCGCGGTACTGCCGGAAGCGATGGCGACCGGCGCTGCGGCGCTGCTCATCGGCATCGATGAGCTCGGTGATACGGGCGGCATGGGCAGCCGCGGGCGGAATCGCGGCCCCGAGGTTCACCAGCAGATCGTAGGACTGCTGCGGCTGCGCGCTGCAGCTCAACAGTACCGGCGAGTGCTGCCACTGCTGTGCCTCGCTGTACTGTTCGTGCGGCACGAAGCTGCGATCGGCGAAGCTCCAGAGCAATTCATCGAAGCGCTCGAGCGATTGCGGGTCATCCAGCCAGACGAACACGCGCTTGCCGGCCAGATAGGCCTGCTCGGCGATGCGGCAACCGAGCTTGTAGCGCGCGCGCTCTTCGCTACCGGCGAGGACCAAAAAATCCACCCGCTGTGTCAGCGTCATCGACGGACTCAGAGTCCAGCGCGGCGGCTCAGGAAATCCCCGACCAGCGATATCGGGCGGCCGGTGGCGCCCTTGGCCGCGCCCGAGGTCCAGGCGGTGCCGGCAATGTCCATGTGGGCCCATTTGAGGCCCTGCGTGTATTTGCCGAGGAACGCGGCAGCGGTGAT
>DASXLF010000056.1:0-2159 GCA_036496405.1 Steroidobacteraceae bacterium
ACTCTGGCGGAAACCGGCCTGGCACCGCTCTACAGCGGGCTCCTGCGCATGATGGCGCGCCAGCAGGATCGACCGAATACCATCCGAATCAGGGGGCAATGGCTGAGCATCGATCCGAGAGCATTGGCAACAATGTGGGAATGCTCGGTGAATGTGGGCGGCAAGGGTATGCCCCACGAACGGTTGGCGATGCTCGGCCAGATCGCCGCGAAACAGGAACAAATCATCCAAATGGGCGGGATGGACAACCCATTGGTCGGGATTCCGGAATATCGTAACACGCTGGCGCGGATGCTGGAGACGGTGAGCATCTCGGATGTGTCGAGCTACTTCAAAGCGCTGCCTCCTGGGTTCCAGCCGCCTCCGCAACAGCCTCAGCCGAACACCGACATGCTGCTGGCCGAGGTGCAGAAGCAAAAAACGGCGGCAGACGTCGAAAATGACCGGGCGAAGCAGCAGACCGACCGCGCAAAGCTCGTGATGGAGGACGATCGCGAGCGCGATCGGGCGGCGCTCGATGCGTGGGCCAAAACCTGGGTCGCCGCAGCGCAATTTGGCACGCCAGCACCCTCGTTCGACGAGTTCCGCACCGCCATGGCCTCGCGCGTGCCCTCAGTTGGCCTGCTCGGCGATCTGCCGCCCCCCACCAGCCCGCAACCACCAGCGACAGGCGCGCCACCACCACAGCAGCCGCAGCAGCGCCCCGGTATGGCCCCTATGATGCCGCCAGGCGGCCCTCGGCCACCGATGATGCCACCACCAGGGATGCGTCCCGCAGGGCCTTCAGGCGGGGCTGTAGACCCCGCCACAGCGGCAGCTGTGCGAGGTGCGCTGATCGGCGGAAGGGGCCCACCGAGCGCCTATGGCATGCTGGCGCAGCGCGCCGCAATGTCGCCACTGATGGGACCAGGCGGACCATCGTTGCCCGCACCGGGAGGCGCACCAAATGCAGGATAAGGAGTTCGCCGTCGGCTATATGAACGCCGAAAAGCTCGGCAACGCGATCTTCGAATTTATGGGCATCACAGATCCAGGTGCCGCAACGAAGGCACAACGGCTCGTTTGGCTCCGCGCCTACGTCGCGTGCATCACTGCCATTGAGGGGCCGGCGATTGCCGAGGCGTTTGGCGGTGAGATTACGCCCAAGAAACTGCTGGCGGCACACAAAGACGCCAAACGTTTTGGTTTAACGCAGCGTAGGGCACCCAATGCTGGATAATGCTGAACCCGACCCAGCGGATGAGGAATTTCAGGATTGCCTGCGCATCGCCAAGGCGACGTTGACGCTGTTGGCGTTCGCCCTCGATGACGAGGAGGGACGGCTGCTCGCGGTGCTCGGCGCGATGACCGAGATGACCCTCAAGCACATCGCGGATGACGACGACCGGGTAAAGTTAACGATGGATTACGTCGCCACGCTCACCGAGCACATGGCGGGCTGATGCCGATCACTTCGGAGCAGATGAAAGCGGCCATCGGCGCGCGCCGCTTGCAGGACGACGAGGTGTTGCAGGGCGTGCTCGACCGCATCGTCGAGGATGCCACCGGCCAGGCGATCTATCTCGACGACGTCGACAATCGCGAGGCGGCACGCCAGCTCGTGCTCGCGGTCACCCGCCTGCGCGTCCATCTCCAGGCGGATGCTGATCTGCCGGAAGAGATCAAGGCCCATGACGAGCTGGCGCGGAGCATGGAGTAGCCATGACCCAGCTCCGCGTTCTCTCGCTGGGCGCCGGGGTGCAGAGCACCGCGCTGGCGCTGATGGCGGCCAAAGGTGAACTGCCGGCGCCGGATTGCGCCATCTTCGCCGACACGCAATGGGAGCCGCGGGCAGTGTATGCCCACCTCGACCAACTAGAGCGGCTGCTGCCATTTCCGGTTTACCGCGTGACCGCTGGCGATATCCGCGCCACGATCGCCACCGAGCGATACGATCCGATCCCGTGGTATCGCGCGGGCGGCCAGATGGGCCGCCGGCAATGCACCAAGCAGTTCAAGCTCTATCCGATCCGGAGGCGGGTCCGCGAGCTGCTCGGCGGCAAGACCCCGAAGGCCGGCTGCGAGATGTGGATCGGGATCTCGCGCGACGAAGCGCACCGGATGAAGCCATCGACCGTGCAATACATCACCAACCGTTGGCCATTGGTCGAGGCCGACAT
>DASXLF010000057.1:0-1613 GCA_036496405.1 Steroidobacteraceae bacterium
GGTATCGGCGAGGCCGGCGGCGTTGCTCCATCCTATGCACTCATCGCCGATTACTTCCCGCCCGAGCGGCGTGCCCGGGCGCTGGGAATCTTCTCTCTCGGTATCCCGCTCGGTCTCGCCGGCGGCACGTTGATCGGGGCGTATATCGCGCATGCCGTGAGCTGGCGCGCGGCATTCCTCGTCATGGGGATCGCGGGCCTGCTGCTCGCGCCCCTGCTGCGCCTGGTCGTGCGCGACAAGCCGAAGGTTTCGAGCTCGGCGCAGGCGCCTCTTACGAGCGTCTTCCCAATGCTCGCCCGCAAGCCGGCCTTCTGGCTCCTCGCCTTCGCTTCGTCGGCGAGTTCGCTGTGCGGCTACGGGCTGGCGCTTTGGACTCCCTCGGTCCTGATGCGCAGCTTCGGGCTCGACCTTCTTTCGACCGGTAATTTCTTCGCCTCGTTGCTCCTGATCGGCGGGTGCGCGGGCGTGTTCGGCGGCGGCTGGCTCGCCGATCGCCTCGGCGCCTCCGACCGCGGCTGGTATGCGAAGCTTCCGGCGATCGCCTGGCTGATTACGGCGCCGACCTTCGCGGCGGGCCTGTTTGCCCCGAGCCTGTGGCTGGCATGGCCGCTGCTGCTCATCCCCAACGCGCTTAATATCCTGTGGCTGGCGCCCGTTTCGACGGCAGTTCAGCATCTGGTTCCGCGGTCGATGCGATCGACCGCTTCGGCGAGCTTTCTGCTGATCAATAATCTGATCGGTCTCGGCGTCGGCCCTCTGCTGATGGGACGTCTCTCGGACGCACTCAAGGCTTCCTACGGCGTCGATTCGCTTCGCTACGCAGCAGTCGCCTGTTTGGCCTTCTATCTGCTTGCTGCGGCTCTAATGCTGGTTTGCGTGCCATTTCTAAGGCGTTCTTGGCTCGCCAAGGAGAGCAACTAACTCCCTGAACAGACAAGAAATTTTAGGTTCACCCTAGTGCGCTAAGGTGCTGGTTCCATCCGTTTAACGGTTGGAACGGTGTAGCGAACGGACCGTTTTCTCCGTTCGAAGGAGACTTTTTATGACCAGGGTTTTTCTCGCAGCCGGAGTAGCCGCGCTGGCGATCGCAGCCCCGGCACTCGCAGGGCCGCATGGCAATCACGGTGATCGAGGCGGTGGCGGCGGGGGCCAGCAGGCTTCCGTGAACCGCGGCGGCGGCGGCGGAGGCCGTGGCGGCGGCGGCGGATATTCCGCACCGCGAGCGCAACATCAGTCGGCGCCGCGTTTCGAGCAGCGCCAGCAGCGCATGTCGATGCCGCGCATGGAGCAGCGTTCGCAGCGCTTCGCCATGGAGCAGCGGCCGCAGCGTTCGCAGCATGTAGAGATGCGTCAGCAGCGCGCTGAGCGTCCGCAGGCACGTATGGCAAGCCAGCGAGAGATGCGGCAGGCCCATGCGCAGCGTCAGCCGCGCGTGGCTGAGCGCCAGCAGATACGCGACAATCGCGTCCAGGCGCAGAATCGCCAGCAGGTTCGCACCAATCGCCTAGAGCAGGCTCAGAATCGCCAGATGCGGGTTGATCGCAACCAGCAGGCACAGGCGATGCGGGCTGAACGCATGAACGGCCAGAATCGGATACCGATGCGCCAGCAGG
>DASXLF010000058.1:0-6020 GCA_036496405.1 Steroidobacteraceae bacterium
TCGAGAAGCGCAGACGCGGGTCGAAGATGCGGCCGGCATAGTTCTCCGGGTCGCCGGTGCTGTTGACCCAGCTATAGAGGAGGGGGCCCGCAAGCTTGCCGTTCTGGGCCGCCTCGACCAGCTTGGCTGGCGTAGTTTCCTCGATGGTGGCGTTGATGCCCACCGCCTTCCACATGCCGGCGATGGCGCGCGCCATGTCGTAGTCGTTCGGAAACACGCCATTGGTCGACAGCAGCGTGAAGGACACCGGGTTGGAAGTGCTGAAGCCGGCGGCTTTCAGTTCATCGATGGCCTTGTTCTTGTCGTAGGGGAAGTGGAAGTCGGGGACGTAGGAGGGCGTGCCTTCGGGCGTCATGACCGACAGCGGCTTGGCGACGCCGCCGTAGAAAGCCTTGGAGAGCGCTGCCTTGTCGATGGACAGGTGCATGGCGGCACGCACATGGTCGTTGTCCATCGGCTTCACGTAGTTGGGGATCCGGATCATGTAGACCTCGGAGACGGGGTAGACCTTCGTCATGATGCCGGTCTTCGATGCCAGCCGCTGCACTTCACGCATCGGCAGTTGCGTGGCGATCCCGACCCGCCCGGACTCGGCCAGCGCGACGCGCGCCGAGCCTTCCGGAACAATCTGGAACACCACCTGCTTGATGGGGGGCGCACCGCCCCAGTACTTGTCGAAAGCTTCCAGCACGATGCGCGAGCCACGCTGGTGCTCCACCATCCGGTAGGGGCCGGCGCCGATCGGCTTGGCGTTGAAGCCCTCGGGGCCTACCTTCTCCATGTAGGCCTTGGGCACCACGTAGACGGCAAGAAAGGCCAGGTAGATCGGAGCGGCCGGCGTCGGCCGGTTGAAGACGATCACGCCCTTGGTCGGCGAACTCACCTCGATGTCGCTCAGGGTGTTGAGCATGCCGCCGACCAGCAGCTTCTTGTCGGCCTTGGCGCGCTCGGCCAGGCTGTAGCGGACGTCGTCCATCGTCAGGCGCGTGCCGTCGTGGAACAGGATGTCGTCGCGCAAGGTGATCTCGAGGCGGGTGGCCTTGTTGTCGAGCCACTTCCATTCCTTTACCTGGCGCGGTTCGAGCTTCAACTGTGGCGAGTAGCGCAGCGGCGAATCGAACACCGACTGATACAGGTTCTGGATGTTGGGAATGGACAGCGCGTTCGGGTCCCACGTCGGCACATCCACCGGGTACGCGATCGCCAGCGTGGACTTGTCCACGGTCTGCGCGCCGGCCAACTCCCACGGCAGGAGCGAGCCTGCGCCGGCGGCCAGTGCGCCGAGCAGCAGGCGGCGCCGGGCCGGGTCCTGCAATGCCCGCTGGAGTTCAGCGTCTGGGGCGGCCGGGAACTGGAAATCTGTCATGGTGCGTTTCTCTTCTGTATGAAGGGGGTGGACGGGACGGGGCTCATTGCTTGCTCGATTCGCTCAGGGCTACGTAGGCGCTCTCTGCAGCCAGCACGAACCTGTACATGCTGTCGTGGGCCGCGACCGAGTCGTGGCGTGCAAAGCTCGCATACAGTTCCTGCAGCCCGGCGACCACGACCGGATGGATCCCCGGCGCACGCAAGGTGGACATCCGCACGGTCAACACCTGGTCGGAGCAGCGCATAATCACCGCCGCCAGCCGCTTGTTGCGCACGGCGCCCAGCCAGGTCTCGCGGAAATCCACGTTGGCGCGGAACAGGCGCGGGAAATCGTCCGAGGCCTGGGCGGCCTTGGCCTCGCTCAGCGCCGCGCTCAACTGCGCGATGCCGGCCCGCGACAGGTCGCGGGCGGCGAGCGCTGCGGCGCGCGGCTCCAGCAGCTTGCGCAGTTCGAACACTTCCATCACATCCTTCGGATCCAGCGTGGGGATGCGATAGCCGCGCGCGGTGCTGACCAGGACGCCTTCTGCCACCAGTTGCAACAAGGCCTCGCGAACGGGCATGCGCGACATGCCCAACTGCGCCGCAATCTCGAGATCGACCATGCGATCTTCCAGTGTCACAAGGCCGGTGCGCAGCCGGCTGCGCAGGGCGTCGTAGGCGATGGCGCTGAGGCTCTGGCGGCTCTGCGGCTGCGCTTCGGGCAAGTCCTTCAAAGGGGAAGTCGAGCGAGCCACGCTTATTTTCCGTATACAGTTTGATGCCGATTCGACACCTGATTTTTGTTCTCGAACCGCCAGCAATGATTGCCGCAGCGAGCGAGAAACGCGATTCTCCCTCTGTAGAGGCCGCTTTCGTGCTTCGCCAGCGATTGCCGATTTAGTTGAGGCTTAAAGGACATTGACTTCAATGTGGCACGAACAATATACTGTTGTCAACCGCTTTAACCATGATTCCCGGCCGCGGTGGCCGGGGCGAAAAGCGGCGGAGCGCTTCTACCCATGAACTCGCAAGCACCGCCCTTCCAGCATCCCTTCAAGCCTCGGCTGGAATGTGGCGCTGTTCTGCCCCTGGTGTGGTTGTCGCTCGGCAGCGCTGCGCTGGCCGAGATCGCTGCCCAGTCGGCGCCTTCCGCCATCGTGGTCGACCTCCAGCATGGGCTGTGGGAGCGCGGACCGCTCGAGGCTGCCGCCGGCATTGCGGGGGCGCGCACTTCCGTCATCGCACGTACGGCGGATTTCTCGGCGACGGCCGTCGGCGCTGCGCTCGATGCAGGCGTGGCCGCGGTCATGGCGCCCCTGGTGGAAAGCGCGGACGACGCGCGCCTCCTGGCCAGCGCCAGCCGCTACCCGCCGCAGGGCAGGCGCTCCGGCGGCGGCGTGCGGCCGCTGCTGGCCGGCATCGACAGCATGCTGGCCGTCAACCAGCACATTGCTGTGGGCGCCATGATCGAGACCGCGCTGGGCGCACAGAACGCCGAGGCGATCTGCGCCGTCGAAGGGATCGACTTCATCTTCATCGGCACCGGCGACCTGCAGTTGTCGATGCCGGATGCCAGCGCCGAGCAACTGAAGGCTTGCTGCGCGCGCATCCGTGACGTCGCGCACCGGCAGGGCCTCCCTTGCGGCCTGTTCACCGCCGACGCTGGCGCTGCCCGGCAGGCGTTCGCCGAGGGCTACGAGTTGGCCGTGGTCGCCAATGACATCGGCCTCGCCGCACGCGGCTTCGCCGAGGCGATGCAGGCTGCCCGGTCCTGACCTTCCAGACGAAAGACCTTCCCGACATGAGCAATGAACAAGCCATCGATGCCCTGGTCCAGGCGCTCGGCACCGATCTCGTGGCCACCGGCACAGCTATCCCTGACCGGCGCCACGGCGACTGGAGCGGCGTGACGGCCAGCGTGCCGCGCGCCCTGCTGCGGCCGTACAGCACCGAGCAACTAGCGCGCATGCTGCACATCTGCAACGAGCTCGGGCAGCCGGTTGTTGCGCAGGGCGGGCTGACCGGCCTGGCGGGCGGCGCTTGCTGCGGTCCTGACGAAGTCGCGGTGAGCCTGGAGCGCATGAACGCAGTCGAAGAGGTCGACGCGATCTCCGGCACGCTCACCGCGCAGGCCGGCTGCACGCTGCAGGCGGTGCAGGAAGCTGCCGAGGCAGCTGGCTTCCTGTTCGCACTGGACCTGGGTGCGCGCGGTACCTGCACCATCGGCGGCAACCTCTCCACCAATGCCGGCGGCAACCGAGTCATTCGCTACGGCACCATGCGCGACCAGGTACTGGGCATCGAGGCGGTGCTCGCCGACGGCAGCGTGGTCGGCGGCCTGCACAAGATGGTGAAGAACAACACCGGCTACGACTTCCGCCACCTGCTGGCCGGCGCCGAAGGCACGTTGGGCGTCGTCACGCGCGTGGTGCTGAAGCTGCATCCGCAACCGCGGTCGGTGTCCACCGCCTGGTGCGGACTGCCGAACTACGAAGCGGTGACCACGCTGCTGCAGCGCGCGAAGGCGGAACTGCCCGGAGGCGTGTCGGCCTTCGAGGTGATGTGGCCCAGTTACCTCGATTTCATGATGGAGAAGGTCAAGGGCCTGCGCGCGCCACTGCCGGGCCGTCACGCCATGAACGTGCTGATGGAGAGCGCGGGCGCCGACGACGTGCACCACCCGGCGGCCTTCGACGAGTTCCTGGCCCGCATGCTGGCAGAAGGCGTGATCGGGGACGCCGCCGTGGCGCGCTCCAGCACCGAGGCGCGCTCGCTGTGGGCCGTACGCGATGCCACGGCGGAATTCCCCATGCTGCTGCCAGGCATGGCGGCGTTCGACGTGAGCTTCGCGATCGCGGACATCGGCCGCGCCGCGCTGGAGTGCGAAGCCCTGTTGCGCGAGCGCTGGCCGAACGGCACCGCCCTGGTCTACGGCCATCTCGGCGACGGCAACCTGCACGTGATCGCGCATGCCGATGGCGGACGGCCGGAGACCCGCGCGCAGATCGAGGAACTGGTATACGACCTGACACGGCGTTATCGCGGCGCCGTTTCCGCCGAGCACGGCATCGGCCTGCTCAAGCGCAAGGTCCTGGGCCACACGCGCAGCCCCGCGGAACTGGCGGCGATGCGCGCCGTGAAGTACGCGCTGGACCCCAAGGGCATCCTCAACCCCGGAAAGGTGATCTGAGCATGAACGCATCCAAGACCAAGTTCCGCATCTGGGCGCAGGGCGCCACGGACAACACGGGCCACCGCACTTATCTGGCGCAGTTGCTGCCCCACATGCAGGCCTGCGTCGACCCGGAGTTCGAGGTGGAGTTCCACACCACCACGCCCTCCGTGACCACGGTCCACGCGCTGTCCGAATTCCGCTTCTCGCGCGAGGTGATCCGCAACGCGATCCGCGCCGAGCGAGAGAGCTACGACGTGTTCTTCATGAACCACTTCCAGGACGTCGGCCTGTACGAGGCGCGCGCCTCGGTGAACATCCCGGTACTGGGGCTGGGCGAGACCAGCCTGCTGCATGCCTGCACGCTAGGACGCAAGCTGGGACTGCTCTGCATCAATCACGCCTTCATTGCGACTCACACAGACCAGGTACAGCGCTATGGCTTGCAGCAGCGCGTTGCCGGAATCCGAGCCGTCGACGCCACCATGGCCGACTGGATGGAGGCCTTTGCCTCGGCCGAGAAGAAGGCGGAACTGGAACAGGTGTTCGTGCGTGAAGCCCGCCGGCTGATGGACATGGGCGCCGACATCATCGTGCCCACCGGCGGCATTCCCATGATGCTTTTCGGCGCACCAGGCGCGAATGTCGACGGTGCGCCCATCGTCAACGGCGTGACCGTGGTCCTGAAGGCCGCCGAAATGGCCGTGAAGCTGCGCCGCCTGGGTGCCGCTGTCACCAGCCGCGTGGCGCACTCCGGGTTCGCTCTGCCGAACGAGAAGACGCTGGATGAGTTCCTGAACCATGGCTGATGCAGGCGACGCGGTGCCGGATTTCAAGGACAGGCTCGTCTTCGACGATGCCACGGGCGAGTTGCGGGATGGACCGCGCCGTTATCTACTGCTGCGGCCCGATGCACTGATGACCATGTTTCGCCTGCTGCCGCCGGACACCCGTGCACTCGCGCTTGGCGCGCTGGAACAGGCCGTGCACCAGCAAGGCTCGGACAGTGCGCGCGCCTACCTGGCGCACAGCGGCGGCGACGTCGACATGCTGCTGGCCATCATCGAGCGCACTTCGCCGCAGCTTGGCTGGGGCACTTGGCGCTTCGATGCGGACGGTGATCGGCTGCGCCTGGAAGTGCACAACAGCCCGTTCGCGCACTCCTTCGGCCCTTCGGAGCAGCCTGTCTGCCATGCAGTGAAGGGCATGCTGCGCGGCTTGGCGGACCTTTGGCTGGGCCGACCGGCGCAGAGCAGTGAACTGCAGTGCTCTGCGCAACACCACGCGACCTGCACCTTCGAGGCGCGCGCGGCATAGGCGCCCAGCGGCGCGCCCTTCAGTGCGTGCCGTATGGACGAAGCACTTCGGCGGCCGCTATCTCCAAGGCTCGCGCTGGCGGTGAGCCCTTGCTGACGAGCTGCTTCAAGCGGCGATAGACCTCGAACATCAGGTCTTCGTCGTATTCGCTCGAGTCAGGATCGATGACCGGATATTCGCG
>DASXLF010000059.1:0-2011 GCA_036496405.1 Steroidobacteraceae bacterium
AGCTTGCGGGCGGTGGCGGTAATGGCCTTGGCCTTGCCCACACGGGCGGCCAGGCGGCGGTAGGAGGCGCCGAGTGCGGTCGAGGTGCGACCGAGACTCATTGCGCAGCGGCGCAGGATAACTGCGGCCCGATTGGCGGACGGTGGAGTCCGCGAGCTGAGCAGACGCCCGCCGGAGATCTTGTTGTTGGGGGCCAGCGTGGTCCAAGAGGCGAAATGGTGATCGGTGGGCCAGCGCCTCATGACGGTGCCGATCTCAGCGACCAGTTGCAGCGCGGCCTGCGGCCCGATGGAATGGATTTGGCTCAGGTCAGCGCCGCCAGTGAGCACATGCAGCGGAGTGCGGATGTCGAAGGCGGGCGCGTGCTTCTTGGTGCTCTTGGCGCGTGGCGCGGGCAGCGCGGCGGCGGGTGGCGGCTGTTGGGCGGCGAGCAGGTTGAGCAACGCCTCGATCTCGGCGTCGCATTCGGCGATCTGCTGGAGGTGGAACTGGTAAGCC
Source organism: Steroidobacteraceae bacterium (assembly GCA_036496405.1). Taxonomy (GTDB): domain Bacteria; phylum Pseudomonadota; class Gammaproteobacteria; order Steroidobacterales; family Steroidobacteraceae; genus FEN-1191. Next base: position 499 of record DASXLF010000059.1, read on the forward strand.
GTGAAGTTCTGCCGCAAACAGAACAGGTGTTCCTCGCGATAGTTGCCGGTCAGAGCGGCGACCAGCTCCTGGTGCGAAGCGTGGCAACGACCGTCCCGATGGACCGCTAACCGTTCGGGGTCGCGCGCTCCAGCAAGGATGGCGTGGATGATCTTAAGCCCGGTTACCCCAGTGATGTCGCTGACCACGGTATGGAGCATAAGGTTCATCTCGGTCAACGCCTTCTGCATGCGCTGGATGCGGGCAGTGAGCTCCTCGACTAGGATTGCGCGCTGGCGCAGATACGAGCGCAGCGGCACCATCGCGGCGGCGGGACGAAAGCTGGCGCGTAACAGCCCCACGCTGTGGAGTTGCTGTAGCCACTCGCAGTCCCTGACGTCGCTCTTGCGCCCGCGCACGTTGTGCACGTCGCGGGCATTCACCAGCACCACTTCGAAGCCGCGCTGCTCGAGGATCTCGTAGAGGGGAATCCAGTAGACCCCGGTCGATTCCATCGCCACCGTCTTCACCCCGCACTGCGCCAGCCACTGTGCCAAGCGCTGGAGATCGGCGGTGAAGGTGCGGAACTCGCGGACCGGCTCGGGGTCGCGTTCGGGCGGCACCGCCACGAAATGACTCTTCTGTCCGCAATCGACGCCGGCGGCATCGGGCTGGATGCGTTCGAACAGCGAGACTGATACCCGCCGCTCTGATTTACCTGTGCGCTTGCGCTGCTGGTTGTTCTTCATATCCGCCTTTTCCATAGTGGACTTGGCGGATGGCGCCGAAGACAGGGGTGTATGGGGAACTGACATTCTCCTAAACGGGATCACGCTGCTCGCGTGTCACCAATGATGCTGTCGCGACACCCCATGGACCACGCTCAAAAACGGGCTCTTCAAGGCACCAATGAAGTCAGCGGTCTCGGTCTTCGGTCCCTCCGCCTTCCGCCTTATACACCAGCCCTGTTTCTGGCCCGATGCGCCGCGATCTTCGTCGCGTACCCCGCTCCTAAGAAACAGGATTCAGCAGCACCTCACCGGAAGAGCGATCGACCAGCTCGAAGCCGAGCAGTTTGGCGCGTCTGCGCACGGACTTGAGTTCACGCGCGCGGTTGAGCTGGTGGTAAGCAGTTGCACCGGGGTCGTTATAGATGAGATCGCCGGAGAGGACGCGGTAGACCAGCACGGCGAGCTTGCGGGCGGTGGCGGTAATGGCCTTGGCCTTGCCCACGCGGGCGGCCAGGCGGCGGTAGAAGGCGCCGAGTGCGGTCGAGGTGCGACCGAGACTCATTGCGCAACGGCGCAGGATAACTGCGACTCGATTGGCGGAGGGCGGGGTTCTGGAGCTGAGCAGACGCCCGCCGGAGATCTTGTTGTTGGGGGCCAGCGTGGTCCAGGAAGCGAAATGGTGCTCGCTAGGCCAGCGGCTCATGTCGGTGCCGATCTCAGCGACCAGTTGCAGCGCGGCCTGCGGCCCGATGGAATGGATTTGGCTCAGGTCAGCGCCGCCAGTGAGCACATGCAGCGGAGTG
>DASXLF010000060.1:0-2794 GCA_036496405.1 Steroidobacteraceae bacterium
CGACGCTCGAATTGTCCTGCTGCGCTCCGTAGGCGTAATAGGGAAAGCGCGTGTCGACCGACACGTGATAGAACTGCGCGGTAGGTTGGTTGTACACCGTGCTCCAGGTCTTGCCTCGATCGAAGGAGATGGACGCTCCGCCATCGCTCGACTCGATGATGCGGTCGGCGTTGGCCGGATCGATCCAGATGCCGTGGTGATCGCCATGCCGGGCGGGCAACAGCTCGAAGCTCTTGCCGCCATCGGTGGACCGGAACAGGCCGGTGTTCTCGGCGTAGACCGTGTCCCGGTCCTTCGGATCCGCGAGGATCGTGGAGAAATACCAGGCCCGCTGGCTGAGGCGCCCGTCGTCGTTGACGCGTTGCCAGTGCGTGCCGCCATCGTCGGAGCGGTACAGACCACCCTCCCCCGCTTCGATCATGGCATAGACGCGGTTCGAGTCTGCAGCGGACACACTGACATGGATGCGCCCGAGAGTGCCTGCCGGCAGTCCATTGCCGGTCAACTGCTTCCAGCTGGCTCCCCCGTCCGTCGAGCGGTACAGGCCACTGCCGGGACCGCCACTCGAAAAGTTCCAGGGTTGACGGCGTGCCTGCCACAGGGCGGCCCAGACGATACGTGCATCGTGCGGATCGAAGCTGACATCGATGGCGCCGGTGTTCTCGTCCTTGTACAGCACCTTGGTCCAGGACTTGCCGCCATCGGTCGTACGGAACACGCCACGTTCGGTATTCGGACCGAAGGCATGCCCGAGTGCGGCGACCAGCACGATGTCCGGATTGGTCGGGTCGATGATGAGCGCACCGATCTGGCGGCTGTCCCGCAGCCCGACATGGCTCCAGGTCTTGCCCGCATCGGTTGACTTGTAGACGCCATCGCCGTAAGTCATGTTGCCGCGAGGCGCCGCTTCGCCTGTGCCTACATAGATGACATCGTGTTGGGAAGGCGCGACCGCGATCGCGCCCACGGATGAGATCGGCGTGCCATCGGTCAGCACCTGCCAGGTGCCACCGCGGTCAGTCGTCTTCCAGACACCACCTGCCACGGCGCCAAAATAAAATGTGCTCGACTCGCCCGGGATGCCCGCGACCGCGAGTGCACGTCCACCGCGGTACGGTCCGATGCCCCGCCACTGCAGCGCCTGAAACAGGCTTGGGTTCACCGCAGCGTTGACGGCTGCTGCCGGCGCAGACGCAGTCGGTGCAGGCGCAGCGGCCGAGACCACCGTCTGCAAGAGCACTGCTGCGCAGGCGCCGCTGAGAGTTCCGTGGCGAATCAATCCATGCCGCTGGACGCGTGCAATGCTCAAAGACATTTCTTCCCCCTTGATGGCGTCGCGGATCGAGACGAGATGTCGTCGTCTTGTTGTAGTCGATATTACGTCGTCGTCGCGGTGGCTGTCTCCCCCCGGTGTCGCAGCACGCTCGCCATGACGAGACTGCCGATGCCAGCGATGATCAGTACGAAACGCAGCGCTGGGCCGAGCAGCGGAATTCGTGTGAGCAGAAAAAGGACGAGCAGCACACCGATCAGCATCAGGATACGGTCGCGTGGCCGAGGCTGCGCGCCGCCGCGCATGCGCGACAGCAACCACTCGCCGAGCGCGGCTGCCGCAGCGAGGTAACCTACTGGCAGCAGCAGCAGGTACAGGAAAAGCAGCAGCAACGCGAGCGGGATGCCGATGATCGTGATGACGAGGCACAGCAGCGCCACCGGCACGCAGATCAGCACCGCAAAGCCGAGCAGCAACGCCAGCCAGGGGTTGCGGCGGGCGACTTCGCCCACCGTATGCGCAAAGCCCGGCCACAGCGCGAGCAGAATGCTTCCGGCAATGATCCAGCCCGCGAGCCAGATCCAGGCGCCTGCGCCGAATGCACGGTGATGACCGGCGCGATCCCAGTGCTTGCGCGCGACGTAGTGCGTGCCTCCGCGGATCTGCGCGCCGCTGTCGATGGCTGCGGGCTGCGGACCGTAGTAGGTCAGCACCCCATCGATGATGGCGTCCGGACCGACCGTGAGCTCACCGCTTGCCACATCGACGTTGCCGGCCACGTGCGCATCGAGCCGGGTACGGCCGGCACCCACTTGCAGGTACTTTCCCACCTGGCCGTTGACGGCGACCTCGCCTCCGCCGATGGTAAGGCCGCCCTGCACCTGCGCCTGGGGGCCGAGCTCCACGTGACCGCCGGCGATGCGCGCGTTTCGTCCCACCTTGCCGTCGAGCCGCACGCGGCCGCCGGCGGCATACAGGCCGCCATCGACATCGGCATCGAGAGTGAGCTGGCCTCCGGTCGCCACCTCATCGCCGTGTACGGCCCCGCCAGTCGCGATCCAGCCGCCGGCGAGAAACGCATCTCCCGGAGAGCCTTCGGTCAAGCGCACCTCCGAGCCGGCCTGGAATACGTCGTTGCCGAACATCGTGGTGGCCGTATCGCGTGCGTTGGCGGGCGGAGCCTGCAGAGCGATCCACAGCCAGAGGCCGCCGAGCAGCGTCAGCGTCGTGGCACGACCGAGTGTCATAGACCCTCCCGAGCCCTGTTCCTGTTGTTCCTTGGGCCGCGAGCTCGCGGGCGCAAATCATACAGGCCGGGAAGGCCGGCGCGCATTTCTCTGCACGCCGGGACGCGCGCCTAGCGTCAGCGCAGCGGCTGCGCCGCCGCGCCGATGATGGGCCCCTGCCCTTTCGGCTGGATCAACACCGCCACGTCGGTGGAATCGGGTGGCAACGAGGACACGGGTATCGTGAACGCTTGCGCTGCGCCGTTCCAGGCGCCAAGAGCACGCACTTCGCGAA
>DASXLF010000061.1:0-2114 GCA_036496405.1 Steroidobacteraceae bacterium
GCGGTATTGGCAATGACGATCACCTCTTCATCGCTCACACCCTTCTGCGCGAAGGATTCCAGACCCTGGCCCAAGGCCAGCAGCGCGACCAGCACCCCGATTACCGTGGCGATGCTGATGACGGTGACGAGGGCGGCGCCCAGCCGCTGTGGAATGCTGCGCAATCCGGTGCCGGTCAGAGCGAAGAAATGCCGGAATCCGCCCATGGATGCTCTCCTTAGCGATTGGCCAGCGCGTCGACGACGTGCAGCCGCAGACCGCGCCAGGCTGGAATCGCGCCGGCCGCGAGCGCGAGCGCAATCGCACAGATGAACCCCGTGACGACGACTCCCAGCGGAATCGATCCAAGGCCGATGAGGTTGCGCGCCAGAGGCAATATGCGCGAAGCCAGCCCCAGGCCCACGGCAGCGCCGCACACGCACAGCGCCAGCGTCTCGGCCAGGATCAGCATCATGACCAGCCGGTCGGAAAATCCGAAGGTCTTCAGGACGGCCAGTTCGGGCGTGCGCTCACGGATCGACTGCATCATCAATGCACCGGTCGCGAACAGCAGTACGAAAAAGGTCGCCCCGATGACACGATGAACGACGGTGTCGATGTCCCCGATGGAGGCGACCTGGGACTGGGCCAACTCCCGTTCAGACTGAGTGAGGGTCTCGTTAGGCGAGTTGAGAAAGTGTTTGTCGATGCTGGCTTCGACCGCCTCGGCACGCGCCGGACTGGCAATGCGCAGGGCGGCGATCGCCATGGTATTTGCCTGCTGCGGGTTCAGGGATTCGTTGACGTAATGGTAGTTCGCCATGATCAACTGGGCCGCCTTCGGGTCATCCGTGTTGACATAGCTGCCGACGATGTCGAATGTCCAGTTCGGCGTGCCATCTTTCTTCATCAGGGACTGAACGATAATGCGTTGCCCAACCTGCCAGTGATATTTGTTCATGGTCTCGACGCCCACGATGGCGCCGTCCTGCAGCCGTTTCATCGCCTCCCGCGACCCTGATGAAGGCTGAAATTCCGGATACACACTCAGGAACGCGTCGATGTCGGTGCCCATCACCGGCACCTGCTGATCCGGCTTCTGCCAGGTCGCCCCGAATTGGAAGCGCGGCGCCGCCGCGATGACCCCCGGAGTGCTTTGCACCGTGGACATGACGGCGATGGGCAGCGGCGTGCCGAAGCGCTGGCGGCTGCCCACGTACAGCCGGTCCGCGTGCGTTGCGTCGACGGCCTTATTGATGGCGCCGTTCAGGCCCTGCAGCACGCCAAACAGGGTAAAGGCGATCACCACCTGCAACAGAATGAGATTGGAGCGGCCGCGGTTGCGGCGGATTCCAGCCCAGATCAGTGCGGCGAATTTCAATGGCCACCTCCCTGTGCGCGTCGTGAGCTTACCTGTTCCGTGCCGGCGGCGCCCCCAGCAGGTGGGTATCGCTCGGACCCATGCCGGTAATCACAACGACCACCGGATCATCGTGTGTCTCCGTGTAATGCGGCGTCGCGGCCGGCTCGGTGTAGTAACTGCCGGGTGGCAGCATTTTGAGCGCATTGGCATCGCGCTTCTCGCCGTACCCCACGTACAAGGTCCCGGACACGACGTACACGGTGCGGTTGTCGCGATGGGTGTGCGGCGGCACGGTCGTGTGGGCGGGGAGCGTCACCTGCTGGGTATAGACGCCGGCCTTGGTCGGATCGCCATTCAGGGTCAATGCCGCCGGGCCCGCACGTCCCGGAGCTCTCGCCGACTGTGCAGCGAGCGCCTGGATATCCGCCGGTGCCAGCCGGATCTGCGGCTCGGCAACCTGCGCTTCGGCCACCGTCGTCGTTGCCGGCACGGGCTCGATGCGCAGCAGCGCGCCATCATCCTCATCGGTGACGGCGTAAAGCAGACCATCGGGTCCCTGGCGCACATCGCGGAAACGCTGATGCAGCTCGGTGAACATCGTCTCGCGACGCAGCTCTTCCATTTTCGGATCGAAGACCAGCCGTTCCAGGCCACCGGTGCGCGGAATCTCCCCGCGGCGCGCGCTGGTCACGAACACATTGCCCACCCAGGCCGGAAACTTGTCGCCGGTGTAGAACGTGAGCCCGCCGGGCGCAATGGAGGGCAGCCATAC
>DASXLF010000062.1:0-3659 GCA_036496405.1 Steroidobacteraceae bacterium
CGAGAGTCGCTGGTTCCTGATCCCCGGGTCGATGACGGTAATCATGACGCTGCTCGGCACACTGCTCACCTCACTGGTTATCGCGCGCGAGTACGAGCGCGGCACGCTGGAGGCGCTGTACGCGACGCCGCTGACCCGCGGCCAGATCCTCATCGGCAAGACCATGCCTTACTTCGTGCTGGCGATGGTGTCCATGGCAGTGTGCGTGCTGACGGCACTGCTGTTGTTCCGGCTACCGCTGCGCGGCTCGCTATTGACGCTCGGCCTGGTGTCCGCCGCGTTCCTGGTGCCGGCGCTCGGCCAGGGTCTCCTGATCTCGGTCACCATGAAGACGCAGATGGCGGCGGCGCAGCTCGGGCTGATGACTGGCTATCTGCCGGCGATGATGCTGTCGGGGTTCCTGTTCGACATCAACTCCATGCCAGCCTGGCTGCGGCCGGTGACCTATCTGATCCCGGCGCGCTACATGAACATCTCGCTGCAGACGGTGTTCCTTGCCGGCGACGTCTGGGCGGTGCTCGTTCCCAACATGCTGTTCATGCTCGCGGTCGGTGCGCTGTTCTTCGGACTCACCTGGCGGCGGCTGCACAAGCGGATCGACTGACGGAAGGTGTGCGGTGCTGCAGCGGCTGCTGGCCATCATCAGGAAGGAGCTCATTACCATGCTGCGCGACCCGCGCGCGCGGTATTCGCTCGTCCTGCCGCCCATCATCCAGCTGTTCATCTTCTCCTCGGCCGCGACCATGGAGGTGAAGAACATCCACCTTGCGGTGGTGGATCTCGATCGCGGGCCGTACGCCGCCGACGTGCTGCAGGGGCTGCGCGGCTCGCCGAGCTTCATCGCTTTGCCGCTGTATCCCTCCCTGGCTGTGGCCCGCAATGCCCTCGAGCGTGAGCAGGTGATTGGTGTCCTGGTTCTGCAGAGTGGCTTCTCTGCGGACCTCGCCGGCGGGCGACCCACCAGCGTGCAACTGCTGCTCGATGGGCGGCGCTCGAACGCGGCGCAGATCACCGCGCAGTACGTGAGCATCATCGTGTCCACCGCCGTGGCGGGCGGCGGCGGCGCGCCGCAGCCGGGAGCGACGGTTGCGGTGCCGTCACTGCCCAGGGCCGAGGTGGTCATGACGGACTGGTTCAATCCCAACCTCGACTACCGGTGGTACATGCTGCCGAATCTGGTGGGAATGCTCAGTCTCGGCGTGGCGCTCATGATCACGGGACTGTCGGTGGCGCGCGAGCGCGAGCTCGGGACCTTCGACCAGACGCTGGTGTCGCCGGCCACACCGGTGGAGATCGCCCTCGGGAAGCTTCTGCCGCCCCTGCTGGTGGCGGCGGTGCAGGCGACGCTATATCTGCTGATCGTCACGCTGCTCTATGGCGTGCCTTTCCGCGGCAACGTCCTGGTCCTCTACGCCGCGGTGCTGACCTTCGCCCTGGCGTGCGCCGGCGTGGGCCTGTTCATCTCTTCGCTGGTGTACACCCAGCAACAGGCGTTTCTCGGAGCGTTTGCCGTGCTGGTGCCATTCGCGCTGCTATCAGGCTTTGCGACACCGGTGGAGAACATGCCGTGGTGGCTGCAGTTCGTGACCACGATCGATCCGCTCTCACACATGCTGCGCCTGATGCAGGGGTTGTTCCTCAAGGGCACCTCGTTTCACTCGCTGGCGCAGGACATGGTCAGGCTGCTGGAAATCGCGTTGGTCACCACCTCCGCCGCGGTGCTGCTGTTCAGCCGCAAGGCCGCATGACACGCGTGCGGGCGCGGCACGCATACGGGTTCGTATAAGATTAGCGGCGCCCCCTACGAAGGACCTACCAGCGTGCGCAGAGCCGGCAGCGGCGCCCTTTTGTTCATCTTCACCCTGGTGCTGGTCGACTCGATCGGCTTCGGCATCATTCTGCCCGTCCTGCCCAAGCTGATCATGCAGCTCACCGGTGTCGGCATCGACCGCGCAGCCCGTTATGGCGGCTGGCTCTCCTTCGTGTACGCGCTCATGCAGTTTTTCTGCGCCCCCGTGCTCGGCAACCTGAGCGATCGCTTTGGCCGGCGGCCGGTGCTGCTGTTCGCCGTGCTGGCATTGGGCGTCGACTACCTCATCATGGGCCTCGCTCCCACGATCGGCTGGCTGTTCCTTGGCCGCACGATCGCCGGCATGGCGGGCGCCTCCTTCACGCCCGCCTACGCCTACGTCGCGGACATCACTCCACCGGAGCGGCGCGCCCAGAATTTCGGCCTTATGAGCGCGGCGTTCGGCATCGGCTTCATCCTCGGGCCCGCCATCGGCGGACTGCTCGGCGGTCTGGGTCCCCGGGCGCCGTTCCTCGCCGCCGGCGCACTCGCGCTCGCCAACTTCGCGTTCGGCTGCTTCGCGTTACCGGAGTCGCTTCCCGGTGAGAAACGCCGGCCGTTCGAATGGCTGCGCGCCAATCCCCTCGGGACGCTCAAACAGATGCGCCGCTACCCGGTGGTGCTGCTGATGCTCGCGGCGCTGCTGCTGTGGCAGCTCGCTCACCAGGTGCTGCCGAGCACCTGGGCCTTCTACACCATTGCGAAGTTTCATTGGACCGAGGCGCAGGTCGGTGCCTCGCTCGCCTTCGTCGGCCTCCTCCTGGCGCTCGCGCAGGGGGTGCTGACGCGGGTGTTGATTCCGTGGCTCGGCGGGGAACGGCGCGCGGCGATCGTCGGCATGGCCGCAGCGGTTCTGGCCTACGCTGGCTACGCGCTCGCCACCCAGGGCTGGATGATGTACGTCGTGGGACTGACTACGTTCTTCTTCGCGCTCACCTACCCCTCCATGAACGCGCTCGCCTCGCAGCAGATCCCGGCCAACGCGCAGGGTGAGCTGCAGGGGGCGGTCGCCTCGCTCTACAGTTTGAGCTCCATCATCGGGCCGCCACTTCTGACGCAGATCCTCAGCCGCTTCTCCGACCCGATGAGCAAGGTGTACTTTCCCGGTGCCGCTTTTCTGACCGCAGCCGCTCTCACGGTGGCTTGCGCTGTGCTCTTCCTCAGGGCGCTACGCCTGACACCTGAAGCGCTCGCCCTGCAGACTCCGGCGGCGGCACCGGAGGCTTGATGCCAGCGCGAGCCGCGGCTAGTCTACCGATACTCCTTGCGCTCGGCCTCGCAGTAACCACGGCACCCGCTGGCGAAGCGCTGCTGCCTTCATCCGCGCAGGCGGCGCGCAATGAAGCATTGCCGCCGATCCGTCACGTGTTCGTGCTGCTGCTCGAGAATCAATCCTACGGCGTCACCTTCGGCAGCCATGCGCCGGCTTCCTACCTGGCGCGCGCCCTGCCGGCGCGCGGCGCACTGCTCACCCAGTACTACGCGATCGGGCATGCAAGTCTCGGCAACTACATCGCGCTCATCAGCGGGCAGGCACCCAACCTCGCCACCCAGCTCGACTGCTCGACGTACACGGATTTTCGGGCCAGCGCCGCATCGCTCGATCAGCACGGCCAGCTGCACGGATCCGGCTGCATCTACCCCCGTAGCGTCCCTTCGCTCCCGGATCAGCTCGAGACCGCCGGATTCAGCTGGCGGGCGTATATGGAGGACATGGGCAAAAATCCCGCGCGGGAGGCGGCGACCTGCGGGCACGTGCGGCTCGGTGCAGCGGAGACCACCAGCGTGGCGAGCGCTGGCGATCAGTACG
>DASXLF010000063.1:0-1964 GCA_036496405.1 Steroidobacteraceae bacterium
TGCAAGGCGTGCGCGTCGTGCCAGCGGCGCGGCTGCTTTTCAAGGCCGTCGTCGGCGGCGTCCGAATGAACTCATTGATCGGAACGTCTCGCGCCGTTTGTCAAAGTTACGACCCATGCCCGCCGCTGCCGCCAAAGCTCCTCCGGCCAAGACGTCGCCCGCCAAGACCGGCGGCGGCGGTCCCAGCCTGTTGGCGCGCTACGGGCAACAATCGCGGCGGCCGCTGGCGGCGCTGGCCTTCGTGCTGCCGTTGTTGGCCTTGTACGAAGGGGGCGTGGTGTTGCTGGGACGCCAGGCCGTGCGCAACGGCGCCGACGTCTGGCTGCGGCAGTTTCTCGATCGTTTCGGCTTTGGGCAGTACTTCCTGCTGCCGGTGCTGACGATCGGCCTGCTGCTGGCCTGGCACCACACCACGCGCGACCGCTGGCAGGTCTCGGCCGGCGTGATCTACCTGATGTTCGCCGAGTGCGCGGCGCTGGGCGTGCTGCTGCTGGGCGCGGGCCAGTTGCAGGGGCTGGTGATTCAAGGCACGATCGGCGCCCCGGCTCCGCCCGAGCCCGCCCGGATGGAGCTGGTGTGGGTGACCGCGGGCCGCGGGGCATTCGTGGCGCGAATGCTGGGCTTCGTGGGCGCGGGCGTGTACGAGGAGATGCTGTTTCGCCTGATGCTGTTGCCGCCGGTGGTGCTGATGATCGGCTGGCTGGGAGCCCAGCGCGGGCTGAAGATCGCGCTGGCCGTGGCGCTTACCAGCGCGCTGTTTTCGGCGGCGCACTACGTCGGCGCGCAGGGCGAGGCATTCGACGCCACGAGCTTCTCTTTCCGGCTGCTGGCCGGCGGGTTCTTCGCGCTGCTGTTCGTGCACCGCGGCTTCGGCATCGCCGCCGGCACGCACGCTCTCTACGACATCATGGCCAGCCTGATGGGATGACGGAACGCGGCGCCGCGGCTTCCGCCGGCGCTGCGAGGCGTCCTGTTGCGCGCGAGTTGATTCTCATCGCAGCTCATCGCGGCGCGCTTGGCGCGGCTCGGTCGCTCGCGCCGTGCTAGCAAAAACGCGCGCTGCGAAGAGTCGCGAAAACCACGATGTCAAGACCTCAATTCGGCGTGCGCGCGGCGGCGCGAAAAAGTCTCTTTGTGGCAAACCGCGGCGTGCTTATAATGCTCACCTGATCGAGCAACCGCGTGCGTGGCAAAAGGCCGCGTGGCGGTGGCAAGAATCCGTTTGCGTTGGTAAAGCCAGAGGAGTGATGCAGCCGTGCTTTCCGTCCGACCGAAAGTTGCCGAGTTGGTCTTTCAGCTCTACGGACGGACCCTGCACCCCGAACTGTTCGAGATTCACAGCTCGCGCACGGTGAAGCGCGGCGACTATGAGGCGGTGATCAACATCACCAGTGCCGGCCACGTGGTCACCTGGCGCTGCGCCGGTCTGACGCTCACCGAGGTGGCCACCAGCGCCCACCATCCGCTGCCGCAAAAGCGGCGGCTCGTCTCCTATCGCCTCAAGGGCGAAGGGACCGATCGGGTGGAATGCTGCGGCGGCGCCCGCTACCAGGTCAGCTTCTCGCTCGAGCCGGTCGAGCCCGAGGTGTTTTGGACCTTCCAGCAAGAGCTGGCCCACGACGGCCAGCACCAAGGCATGCTGCACCGCTTCGACTCCAGCGGCCGCATGGCCCTGGGCGCGCTCAGCTACATCAACCTGGAAACCCGCAATCGCAGCTTGCTGGTGCAAGCCTTCCACACCTTTCCCGACGACTACGCCATCGTCAAGAGCCAATCGCTCTTCGAAGTGCCGTAGCGATCACCTGGCTCAGGCGATCGCTTCGCTCGGCGGTGGCACTTCCCGCTCTTGTAGATCAGGCTTCGCGGAGACGGGCTCTTCCGATACCTGAGGATCTAACTCAGGCCCTTCTGGATACCGCTAATCTGAAATTTCAACGTAGCGGCGCGTCACTCCTTTGTCATTG
>DASXLF010000064.1:0-2409 GCA_036496405.1 Steroidobacteraceae bacterium
GGCCGCGCGAAAAACTGCTCGCGGGCGGCGCGCAGGCGCTCTCGGATGCCGAGTTGCTGGCGGTGATGCTCGGTGGTGCCGGCACGCGCGGCCTCGACGCGGTGGCCATGGCGCGCAACCTGCTGGGCCGCCATCAATCGCTGCGCGCGCTGCTATCAGCCGCGCCCGGTGTGTGCCTGACCTCACCGGGCCTCGGCGTCGCGGGCTACTGCCGTCTGCAGGCGGCACTGGAACTGGCGCGGCGTCACTACGCCGAAGCCATGCGCGCCGGACCGCCGATGCATTCGCCGGCGGCCACACGCGAGTTCCTGATCGCGCGGCTACGCGATATACCGCATGAGCTGTTCTGCTGCCTGCACCTGGATAACCGCCATCGTCTGATCGCCTTCGAGGAATTGTTTCGCGGCACCATCGATGGCGCGAGCGTGCACCCGCGTGAAGTGGTCAAGCAGGCCCTGGCACGCAATGCCGCCGCCGTCATCCTGGCGCACAACCATCCTTCCGGCGTTGCCGAGCCCAGCCACGCCGATGAACTCATCACGCGGCGACTGCGCGAGGCATTGCAGCTGGTAGACATCCGCGTGCTGGATCATCTGATCGTGGCCGACAACGGCTGCCTGTCGTTCGCCGAGCGAGGCTTGATATGAGATAGCCTCCGGATCTGCGTTGTTTTGGTGCAACGAAGTCAGCGCACACCTACTCGAACTGGGGCCTCCGGCTGGGTCGCACCAGCCAGCTTTTGCTCTAAATTCCGCTGCGTACTCTCGTTGACCTCTTAAGCATACGGGCAATCGGCTCACTGGAGCCGGGTGTTGCAACGCACATACAACACCGGCCATTCGGCCTCCCACCACCCTTTCTGGAGCAGAAGCAGTATGAATCGATTCTCGCGTCGCACATTGCAGCTGGGGCTTGCCTCGTTGCTCGCCTCAACCCCGCTGATTGGCCACGCCGATGACGGCGGTTACGTTGGCATCGAAGGCGGTTTCAACTGGGAAAGCCCGCAGGACATTCGCCACGATACCAACGTCATCGACCGCATCCATTTCGACAAGGGCTGGGAAGCCGGTGCCATTGCCGGCTACTCGTTTACCAGCGGCTGGCGCCCGGAATTCGAACTGGATCACCGTCGCAACCCGCTCGATCATGACTTCTTCGGCAAATCCGGCGGCATCGAGAATGCCGACAGTGCCATGGCCAATCTGTGGTACGACTTCAAGTCCCCGAGCGGATTGTTCAGTGTCATCCATCCCTATCTGGGCGGTGGCGCCGGCGGCGTGCGCTCCTACTATCACACCCCGCATCTGGACGGGATGATCACCGACACCGACTACGCGACGGAATTCGGCTACCAGGCTGGTGCCGGCGTAGGCTTCGATCTCAGCAAGGATTGGACGATGTCGCTCGACTATCGTCACCTGTGGACCAACCGTGGCCACTTCCCCTCGGCCATCGGCCCGGTCGATCAACGGTACTTGTCGCAGAGCGCCATGCTGAGCGTGCGCTACAGCTTCCCGGCAACACCGGCACCCGTGGTTGCGATGGCGCCGCCTCCACCACCGCCGCCGCCGCCCGCGGAGCCGGCACCGGCCCCGCCGCCGCCGCCCGTCGCCGCCCAACCGCTGCCGTGCAATGCGCCGGCCGGCTTTCAGGTGGATGCTAACTGCCACATCATCGATCAGACCGTGGTCGTTCGAGCGGTGGACTTCGAGTTCAATTCGGTGCGCCTCACGGCGCCGGCACAGGAGACTCTGGATCAGGTCGCGACCGCACTGGCGGCGCAGCCCGAGCTGCAGGTGGAGATTCAGGGTCACACCGACTCCATCGGTGCTGACGACTACAACCTCAAGCTCTCGCAGCGCCGAGCCGACGCGGTCAAGTCATACCTGATCAGCAAGGGCGCCAATGGCACCACCCTGACGGCCCGTGGCTACGGCAAGAGCCAGCCGCTGGCCAGCAACAGCACCAAGGAAGGCCGTGCGCAGAACCGGCGCGTAGCATTCGAAATCACCAATCCGCCGCCGCACGTGAAGGTGGAAGTGAAGGACGCCACGCCCGCTTCGACGGAAGCTGCGGAGGCCCCTGGCGAGCACTCGGACAAGGCGCCTCAGTAGGCGAGCGCCCGGTTCATTCGGGCATAGCCCTGAAGTGCCATGGTGCAGCTGGCGGGATGTAGGCACCATGTTCTGACTTTCGTTAATGAACGTCAGAGCATGGTGTCTGCATCCCGTTAGTCGTTCCATGACTTTTCGAGTCCATGCAGAAATTCAACAAGCGTTGAGGCCAGTGCGGCAAGCTACGCCCCATGACCGCACAGCCCGGCACCAGCAAGGCCGTCATGCTGGCCTTCGCCGGCCTCTACATCATCTGGGGCACTACCTTCATCGGCATCGCGCTGGCTATTCGCAC
>DASXLF010000065.1:0-1822 GCA_036496405.1 Steroidobacteraceae bacterium
CGGCTCGCTCACCATCAGGCGCGGGAGCAGGGCGGCGGTTGCGGCAGCTACCGCGATTCCCGCAGCAAGGCTGAGAATACACAGAAGAAAGTTCTCGATGAGGAGTTGACGCGCGAGCACGAGGCGACGAGCACCAAGAGCCAGGCGCAAGCCGACCTCGGGGCCGCGCCTAATGGCGCGCGCCAGCAGAAGATGGGCGACATTGACAGCCGCCAATAGCACGATCGATGCCACGATTGCGAGCAGGACCAGCCCGTTGGTGCCCGCGCTCTCCATGCGGTAGCGAAAGTCGCTCACAGCGCGCGCGCCGCGATCGTGGTTGCGGGCCGGATCGTCGGCCGCCCAAGCCTTCGCCATCACGGAGACCTGCTCGTTGAGACGGGCAACGGTCGCGCCAGGTGCAAGCCGGCCCACCAGATTGAACCATGCGAACTTCGTGCTCGTCAGGTCCCCTTCGCTTGCCACGGCGGCCCAGGTTTCCGCCGCCATCCACAGATCGCGATCTTCACCGTTGTCGATTCCCTTGAACTCGGGCGGCAGCACGCCCCAAACATCCACGGCATTGCGATGGTCCTTGCCGCGCAGGAGCGTGATCTGGCGGCCGACAATGTTCGGATCGCCGCCAAATTCGCGCTTCCAGAAGCTGAAGCCCAGCAGCACGGCGGGATGTGTGCGCAGGGTTGCCGCATCGGCGGGAGTGAAGGCGCGGCCCAACACCGGCCTGACCCCCAGCGCCTGAAAGAAGTTGGTAGAAACCACGTTGGTGAGCAGCAGAGCCGAGGTGCCATCGGGGCGCGGCATCAAGCTGCCGCGGCCGCCAAGAGCCACCACGCTTTTGAGCGCCGTGGCGTGCTGCGCCAGTTGTTGGTATTCCGGGTAAGTGAACGGGCCGGCGGCGTCCTGGGGAGTGATCGTGAACAAGCGAACCAGTTCGCCGGTGTTCGGCACGCGCATGGGATGAAGCCAATGCGCGTCCATGAGGCAGAAGATGGCCGAGCTCGCGCCGATGCCCAGCGCCAGCGTCAGCACCGCGGTGAGCGTGAAGCTCGGCGCCCGCCGAAGCTGGCGTAACGCATAGCGCATATCCTGAACCAGCATCCTGCTCTCCCCTCAGTCCCTAGTCCCTCAGTCGCTGCCTTACTCCGTGCGTAGCGCCTGCATGGGTTCCACGGCCGACGCGCGGCGCGCGGGAATCAGCGAAGCCAGCAAGGCCAACGCGAAGATCGAAACTGCTGCCAACACAAGAACCATCGGATCCAGCGGATCGACATGAAACAGCAGCGAACGCAGCAGCCGGGTGGCAAACACCGCCGCGACTCCGCCGATCACACACCCTGCCAGGCCGAGCTTGGCGCCCGAAACAAGAATGAGCCGCATGACGCTGGAGCGCTGCGATCCCAGGGCCAGGCGGATGGCCATCTCCTGGGTGCGTAGCGCCGCCGAAAACGCGATCACGCTATAAATGCCGAGCAGCGCCAGGATCACGGCCGCGGCGGCAAAGCTGGAGATGAGCGCGGTATTGAACCGCTGCGGCGCCTGGCCCTCTGCCACCACCCGGTCCATGGATTCGACCTGGGTGAGCGGAAGCTGCGGATCGATGGAGCGCACCGCCGCACGCAGAGAATCGGCCATCTGCTCCGGCGGCATGGCGCTGCGCATCACGATAGAGCCGCCATTGGCCACCAGCATGTCGGGAGGCGCAAACGAACCCAACCCGTTCTTCAACTGGCTAGGAGGCTGGTAGAACTGCGCCATGGTTTCGCCATCGGCGGTTCCCTGCTTGATGTCGCCGATCTCGCCGACGACAGTCATCCACGGCAGA
>DASXLF010000066.1:0-1732 GCA_036496405.1 Steroidobacteraceae bacterium
GTCCTCCGGCGTCAGCGGCGGACGCGTGACATTGCGGCCCGTGGGATCGCCGATCAGTCCGGTGAAGTCCCCGATCAGGAACGTCACCTCGTGCCCGAACTGTTGGAAGGCGCGCATCTTGTTGAGCAGCACCGTGTGGCCCAGGTGCAGATCCGGCGCCGTGGGATCAAAGCCCGCCTTGATCCGCAGCGGCTGGCCGCGCCCGAGCTTCTTCTCCAGCTCCGCGGGCACCAGTATCTCGTGCGCGCCGCGCGCGATTTCCGCCATCTGCTCCGCGATCTGTTCCGGGTTCACGCTCATGTGCGGAATTGTAGCCAGGTCTTTGCCGCGATGCGGGTTAGGATTGCGCATGGACCAGCAGCAGCTCAGCGTCAGTCAATTCGGCAGCAAGGCCGGCAACTACCTGACCAGCGCCGTGCACGCCACCGGCGCCGATCTCGAGCGGCTGGCCGCTCTCGCGCACCAGCAGCAGCCCGCGCGCGCACTGGACCTGGGCTGCGGTGCCGGTCATGCCAGCTTTGCGCTCGCCCGCGGCGGCGCCCGGCGCATCACGGCCTACGACCCGGCCGCGGACATGTTGGCCGTGGTGGCCACGGAGGCCGCGGCGCGCGGCCACGCCGCGATCGAGATCTGCAGTGGTGCGGCCGAAGTGCTGCCGTTCGATGACCACGCCTTCGATCTGGTCGTGACTCGCTACTCGGCGCATCACTGGGCGAGCGTGCCGCGCGCACTGGCCGAATGCGCGCGCATCACCGCGCCCGGCGGCCGCCTGGTGGTGATCGATGTGGTTTCTCCGGAGGCACCCCTGTTCGACACCTGCCTGCAGGTGATCGAATTTCTGCGTGACGCCTCCCACGTGCGCGACTACCGGCTGTCCGAGTGGCGTGCCATGCAGCAGGCCGCGGGTTTCAGGGCGCCGGCGGTCAACAGCTGGAAGCTGCCCCAGCAGTTCCAGCCCTGGGTCGAACGCATTGGCACCCCGCCCGAGCGAGTCAGCGCGCTCAAGGCCGTGTTCGCCCAATTGCCCAGCGAGGTGCGCGAATATTTCCAGGTCGGCGCCACGCTCTCGTTCAGCATCGACTCGGCGTGGCTCGATGCCGAACGCGCCTGAGGCGCCGTTGACCCACGGCTTGATCGCAAGGTAGGGTCGGCCATGACGCTCGCCATCCCGCATCCGCTGCGGCTCGCGCAGTTGGCCGCATGCCTGACCGTGGCCCTGATCGCGCTCAATAGCGCCCGCGATGCCGTCACGCCCGCGCCGCGGCTCGGGCGCGCGCTGTTCCCGGGCGGCGGCGTGCCCACGAGCGCGGCCATCGCCGATCCCATGGCTGATCCCGCGGTCATGGACGTGGTCGTACGGCCCGACGACACGCTGGATCACATCTTCCGCCGCTTGCAGATCAGTCTTTCTGATCTGGCTGATATCCGGGCGCTTGCAGGCGTGCGGGAGCTGCTCGACCGTCTCAATCCGGGTGAGCACCTGAAGTTTCTGCAGCGCGACGGCGCACTGTTGGGGCTCGACCGTCATGTTTCGATGACGCAGAAGCTCGAAGTCCGCCGCACCGCCGACGGCTTCCAGGCGAACGTGGTCGCCAAATCCGTTCAGGCGCAGATCACTCTGGCGCACGCCGTCATCGAATCCTCGTTGTTCGAATCCGCCAATGCCGCCGGCCTGTCGGATGCGTCGGTGCTCAAGCTCGCCCAGATCCTGGGCTCGGACATCGACTTCGTA
>DASXLF010000067.1:0-2110 GCA_036496405.1 Steroidobacteraceae bacterium
CGCGCGACCCTGCGAGTCGACCGCCCCGTCGGAATTGCCCTGGCCAAGCTGGCCCCGCGCGTCACCCATGGCCTCGCCAGCCTGGCCGAGCTGGTCACCCATGCCCTGCTCGCCCTGCTGACCCTGTTGGCCACGCTGACCTCGTTGGCCCTGCTGACCTTGCTGGCCTTGTTGACCCTGCTGGCCTTGCTGCCCGAAGCCGCGCTTGTTGAGCTCCTCGATCAGCTTGTTGAGCCGGTCGCGCAACGCCTGCTGGTCCTGCGCCAGATCGCCCATGCCATCCTGGTCGCCTTGCTGGCCCTGCTGACCTTGTTGCCCCTGCTGACCTTGTTGGCCTTGCTGCCCCTGCTGGCCACGCTGGTTGCGCTGGCCCTGCTGTCCTCGCTGGCGACGCTGATCCTGCCCTTGCTGGAATGTGCGATCGCGCAGCTGCTGCTGCCGCTGGATCATCTCGCCCAGCTCGTTGAGCTGGTTCATCATGTCGTCGTCGCCATCGCCATCCTGCATCTGGCCGGGCTGCGCCATCTGCAGATTGTCGAGCATGGATTGCAATTCCTGCAGCAGCTGGCGGGCGGCGTCCTTGGCGCCGTTCTTGGCCATCTGCTCCATGCGGTCGATCATGTTCTTGAGATCCTGCGGCCGCATCTGGCGCGTATTCGGATCAAGCGGACGGGAGAGCTGTTGCGGGTTGCGCCGGGCCTGCTCGGCCAGCGCCTGCAGGAACTTGTCGACCGCCGCGCGCAGTTGGTCGGTGAGCCGCTTGATCTCCTCGTCGGTCGCGCCGCGCTCAAGCGCCTGGCGCAGCTGCTCCTGCGCCTGCCGCAATGCGGCCTCGGCGTCGGACATGCTGCCGTCCTCGATCGTGACCGCCATGTCCCACATGCGGGCAACCACCTCGCGCAGCTGATCGTCGTTCTTGGAATAGCGCAGCTGCCAATAGATCGAGTTCAGGCCGAGATAGATTTTGCTCTCGATATTGAACTTCTCGGGCGCATAGCTCAGCGCATCGAGCGCGTTGAGCACGCGCGCCTGCGACTCGCCATCGAGCGCCAGCGTACGCCGCAGCTCGATCAGCGAGCGCGCGACCGGGTTCACGAACGGCCGCTCCGGCAGGCGCAGATCAAACGGTGCGCTTGCGCCTTCGTTGCCGGCCTCGTCGCGCGCCGTCAGCGTCATGACGGTCTCGGCGCCGGCCCAGGGATGCTCGGTAAGATCCTTGGTGGTCTGCCCGACGCCGTTCTTGGTACGCGCCTGCGGCAGCGCGAGTGAGACATCCGGCGCATCGAACAGGCCGTGCGGCGGCTCGCCATTAGTGCCTTTGTAGCCGTCCTTCAGCTTGAATTGAGCCTGTGCGCCGACGACACCGTAGTCGTCTTCCAGCTTGTACGTGAGTTGCAGCGCCCCGCGTTGCTGGGCCTCAGGGTCCTTGGCGAGCGCGATCGTGGGCGCGCGGTCCGGGATGGCGGTGAAACGCCAGACGATGTCGTTCGCCACGGCGCTGCGCAGCGTCACCGTGCCGGCTTCGGTGATGACGAGGCGGCGCTCGTCGGCGCCACCCTTGTCCGTGCCCTTGTCAACAACTTTGGTGGCGCCAGCCTTGGTGGCATCTGGCGTGCTCGCGGTCTTGTCGCCAGCTTTCTCCGCATTCCTGGCTTCCACGGCTTTGGCGTCTTCGATGCCACCGGTCGTGGCCACATCGAGGCTGACCTGTCCGCTGGCGCGGATGATGAGCGTGCTGCCCGACGGCACTGTAACGGTCCCGGTCGACTGCGGCACTGGCTCGCCCGGCCGCATCGCAGCCAGCACGACCGGCGGCTTGCCCGTGTAGTTCGGCGGGTTCACCCAGGCGTCGATCCGGAAGTTCGCGGGCGCCATGACGCCCTGCCAATTGAATGCCGCGTAGATGCGGCGCATGCGGTCGCTGCCGGCGATGAAGAAGCTTGCGATCAGTGCCACCACCACCAGGCCACGCAACGCATAAGGATCGCGTGTCGCCAGCCGCGGCGAAGGCCGCCCGGCCCGCAACGTCTTGGCCGCACGCAGCGCGCGCTCAATGTGGGCGCGCCACAGGGTGACGGCGAACGAATCCTGCTTGTCTGCTGCAAGCTCG
>DASXLF010000068.1:0-1787 GCA_036496405.1 Steroidobacteraceae bacterium
TCTTTCGGCCCCCTTGGCGTGCTGATGTTAGCAGCCGCCGCTCTGGTAGCAGTCCCCTCTCGAGCGCAGCAATCCGATGCAGCTTCGACGGCGCTGGCGGCGTTGCGTCCGAGGCCGGCGCGGCGGGTGGTGGCAAACCCCGACTTCAGCGCGAAGGTGCGACTGGGCGGGCATCTGCCGGGGTGGGTGCGGGCGGAGAATACGGCAGCGCAGGCAGTGCCGGTGAGTGCTCCGCTGAATGTGACGGTGGTGCTGAAGCGCGATGCCGGCACGCAGGCGGCGTTTGACCAATTGTTAGCTGAGCAACAGACGCCGGGATCGGCGCTGTATCACCAGTGGCTGACGCCGGCGCAGGTGGGCAGCATGTTCGGCGTGGCTCCGGCGGACATGCAGGCGGTGGAGAACTGGCTGGAGTCGCAGGGGCTGAAGGTGACGCGCGTGGAGCCGAATGGATTGCTGCTGGATGTGACGGGCAGCGTGGCGGCGGTGAGCGGGGCGTTCCGAACGAACTTTGCTGAGTTTCGTGTGGGTGCGGAGACGAGGCTTTCGGCGACCGAGGAGCCTTCGGTCCCGCAGGCGTTGCAGGCGGTGATCGCGGGAGTGCACGGGTTGTCGCAGAGCACACTGCATCCGCAGAGCATCGCCATGGCGACGCAGGGCCAAGGGCTAAGGGTCCAGGGCCAAGGAGAAACAACTGTAGCGGCGCTGACGGCAGAGCCACAGATGACTGCGCCGAGTGGCGGGCACTACCTTACGCCGAATGATTTTGCGGCGATCTATGACCTCGGATCCGTTTACAGCGGCGGGAATACCGGTGCGACGGTTGCGGGTAAGGCGCAGCGCGTGGCGATTGTGGGAAGGTCGCGCGTGGCGGCGACGGACATCAGCCAGTTTGAGAGCATGACAGGACTTCCGTCAGCCCAGCCGAATGTGATTGTGCCGGCGGGTGGGATTGAGCCGGGGACAACGAACAGCGGCGATCAGGACGAGGCGACGCTGGATGTCGACCGCGTAATGGGCACGGCGCCGGGTGTGGGTGTTGACCTGGTAGTGAGCGCGGACTCGCGCACGGTGAGCGGGATCTATACGGCCGCGGCGTATGCGGTGAATACGCTGGTGGATCCGGTGTTGAGCATTTCGTTTGGAGACTGCGAGGCGAATGCGGGACAGCAGGGCGTAAGTGTGTGGGACACGCTGTTTTCGGCGGCGGCGGCTGAGGGCATCAGCGTGATGGTGTCGAGTGGTGACTCGGGCGCCGCGGGGTGCGACGGGAACAGCCAGACGCTGCCGGTGACGCAGACGGCGAGCATCAACTACATCTGCTCGAGCAGCTATGTGACGTGCGTGGGTGGGACGCAGTTTGCGGACACGAGTTCGGCGGGAAGTTATTGGAGCGCGCAGAACGGCAGTGGACAGAGTTCGGCGACGGGGTACATTCCGGAGGGCGCGTGGAATGAGCCGATGTCCGGATCGAAGTATGTCGCGGCGGGGACGGGCGGAGGAGCGAGCGCGTACATCGCGAAGCCAAGCTGGCAGACAGGGACAGGTGTGCCCGCGGATGGGATGCGCGATGTGCCGGATGTGTCGCTGAGCTCGGCGACGCATGACGGGTACCTGGCGTGCCTGGCCTATGCGGGCGGCGATTGCAGCCAGCAGAAGTTCGAGGTGTTTGGCGGAACGAGCGCGGCGGCGCCGGGGATGGCGGGCATCGTTGCGCTGATGAATACGGCGACGGGAAGCGCGGCGGGGAATGTGAATCCGCTGCTATACCGACTGGCGGCGGATGC
>DASXLF010000069.1:0-1602 GCA_036496405.1 Steroidobacteraceae bacterium
AAGCCCCACTCTTCGCCGAGTGCGGAAAGGATCAGGTCGGTGTGCGCCGCCGGCACTACTTGCGGGTCGCCGAGTCCCGTGCCCATGCCGGTCGCGCCGCCCGTCGCGTAGGCCCACAGCGAATGCGCCAGTTGATCGCCGCCGCGTACCTGGTTGTCCCAGGGCGATAGCCACATGGAGACGCGCTCGCTCACCGTGTGCGGTATGCCGATCGCGTAGCCCACCAGGAAGCCCGCCATCACCAGCGCCAGGCCTGCCGCCGGCACCACCGCGCTGCCGCGAGCCATCCCGTAGAGCAGCAGGAACAGACACGCGAACACCAGCGCCGGACCCATATCGCGCTGCAGGAAGAAGAACACCACCGAGAGCGCCGCGCACAGCAGCGCCGGCAGCGTGAACTCCGCCGGCGGGATGTCCACGCGGCTGGTGATTTTCGCCAGGCGCGGCCGCGTTTCGCGGGCATGCCGCAGCACGTCCCAGCGCCGCGCGAAATATCCGGCCAGGAACAGCACCAGCAGCAGCCGGATGATCTCCACTGGCTGGAAGCCCAACAGGTTCACCTTCGCGTCGCTGGTTCCCGGACCGTGTCCGAACAGGATCAGTGCCACCGAGAGCGCGAAGCTGGCCAGCAGCGGCACGAAACTCAGTTTGCCGAGCAGGCGCTCGTAGTCCAGCATGCTCAGCCCCGCCAGAAGCACGCAGCCGCCCACCGCGCCCTGCGCGAAATCCACGAACAGCAGGTTATCGCGCACCGGATCGCGCAGCGCGATCATGAGGATGAGCCCCGCGCCGCACAGCAGCAGCACAATCGGCAGCAGGAACTGGTCGCCGCGGAAGCCGCGCAGCGTCCACCACAAATGCACCAGCAGGAAGGCCGCGAGGAACAGCGCCGACCAGCGATAGAACGAGCTGCGGAACTGCCCCGGCGTTCGGACCACGAAGAGCGGTTTCAATTGGCGAAACTGTTCGTTAGTGAAGAGTCCGTGGATCCGCGCCAGCGCGCCGACGTTGCCCAGCCCTCCCGAGATGTAATAGATCTGGCGAGCGGCTTCTTCCCGCGAGTGCGCATCGGGCAGGAGCGCCAGCGCCGGCAGCAGATCTTCGCGGGCCGAAAGCCCGTTGAGGTTGAGCAGGCGCTTGGCGGTGAGCCCTTGCTCCACTTCCGGCAGTTCGGCCGACTTCGCCTTGTAGACCAGGTGCAGCCCGAACGTCACCACCAGGGCTGCCGCGACGGTCGCCAGCAGCTCATTCCGGCGCCACGTTTTCTGCGTGCGCCCGGCTCGCGGCCTCTCGGCCGCCGTACTCCGCGTTACGGCCATCTAGCTCCTACGAATTCCTGCCCTGACAGCTCAGCGAATTTCCGGGCGCGGCGGAAGCCGGCACCGCTCTACTGATCTTTTTCATTCTTCTTGGTCGATTTGTCGCGCAAGGCGTTAATCAGCCCGATGATCGCGCCCGCCACCTTGCCCCGCTTGCCCGGCAGGATTTCGCCCTGCCCGACCGCCTGCTCCTGTTCGATCTGCTGCATGCGCGTCCACACGCTCTGGAGGCTGATCTCCACTTGTTCCAACATCGTTGCGGAGTTGCCCCATCCGCCGCTCT
>DASXLF010000070.1:0-1802 GCA_036496405.1 Steroidobacteraceae bacterium
ACGCCGGGCTGCAGCGGCACGATCAGGCGCATCGTGCAGACCGGACGCTCGACTTTTTTCTGCCCGGTGTGCCAGAAGTGGAGTGTCAGACCAACGGCAATTACGTGTGAGCGAAGTTCGTCATCCTGAGAGCTTGTGAAGCATTGGGAGTGTGGCGTTGGATTGTGCAACTGGTGCATCAGGTTTGTCTTGCCTCGGCGAAGGTGGTGCGGATTGAGGCGGTCTACGCGGTGGCGAGGCGATGGCCTTGCAGGATGTTGTTGGTGAGCGCGTAGAGAAGCAGCACAGCGCGCACTTTCTGCAGGCCGCGCACTGGCAGTTGGCGCAGGTGCCAATTGCGCCAACGGGCATGGATGCATTCGCAGATGGAGCGCTCCTTGTACTGCGCCTGGCCGGGCTCGCTCGCCATCCGGACTCGCCAGGCCAGCGTTCCTTCGCCATCGCCGCGCCGCGGCCGATAAGGATCGGTGCCGTGCTTGGATTTGGTCGGCGGACAATAGACTTCGACCCCCTCGGCATGCGCCCATTCGAGGTCCTCGGCGCTGGTAAAGCCACCGTCGGCCAGATGCCGTTTCGGCAAATGCCCGGTGCGCTTGCCCCATCGCTCCAGCAGCGGGCGCAGGAGGCCGCGGTCGGAACCGCTATTCGTGACATCGACCGCGACCACGATCTGTTGGCCGGCCGCGCTCGCCACCTGCACGTTGTAGGCCGGGCGGAAGCCGCCATCGGCCATCTTCATCACCCGCGCCTCGGCATCGGTGGTGGAGGCGCGCGGCTCCTTCGGCTTTTTGCCGTTGCCGCGTTTGTGTTCGCGCTCGTCGCGCTGCTGCTTGATCGTGGCGAGCGCCTTCTGCGCATCCGCGAGGCGCTCGCTACGCTCGCGCGCCGCGCGCTCGCTCGCCGCTTTGATGCGTTCGTTGCTGGCATCGGAGTTCGCCGCAACCTCGCGCTTGAGGTCCTCGACCACCGCCTGCGCCGTCGCCGAAAGCCGATCAAGCGTCGCCGCACGCCGGAACGAGGCGGCGCCGGCGCTGGCGCGGATGCGCACGCCGTCCTGCGCCAGGGCGTCGAGATCGATGAGCTTGGCCGCCGCCAAAGCCGCCAGGTGCTCGCTCAGCAGCCGGTCAAGCAGATCGGAATGCGCGACCCGGAAGTCCGCCAGCGTGTGATAGTTCACCGAGACGCCGCCGCAGAGCCAGCGGTAGACATCGTGGCGCTCGCACAGCCGCTCCAAGGCGCGCGCGCTGCCGACGCCCTCGCTGGTGGCGTAGAGCCACAGCGCCAGCAACAGCCGCGGCGCAATCGCCGGATGGCCCACGCTGTGCTCGCGCGCCTTAATCCGATCTTCCAGCGCGCAGAGATCGAGCCCCTCGACATAGCTCCAGATCACCCGCACCGGATGATCGGTGCCGATCAGGCTGTCGAGATCCACCGCCCGCAACGCGATCTGCGCGCGGTCGGGCTCGCGCAACCGCGGCGCTCCGCGTCCGATCTGATCGCTTGGCGGCGTCCCCTGCACCGGCAGCCCATCAAACAATTCCCCGTCCGCCATCATCTGCCTCCGCAAATCAATGACCGACCGAATCACATTTCAACGACCCATGCCACAGCCATACTGCCAAACCTTCACAGCCTCTGAGGTGCGAGCGAAGAGAGCCTCGAAGGATGACGCGCATACGCGTTCCGCAGCAGGAACGTGGACTGTGGTCACGCCGGGTCATCCTTCGAGGGCCGCTTCGCGGCCACCTCAGAGGCTGTGAAGGTTTGGCAGTATGGCTGTGGCATGGGTCGTTGAAATGTGA
>DASXLF010000071.1:0-2113 GCA_036496405.1 Steroidobacteraceae bacterium
GCCAGGTCGAAGCGTTTGTTTCCGGACGGACACTTGGTGCGCCGGTCGGGATTGCGGCGGCCAGGCTGTTCGTCGGCTGCTCGCTCTCGCCGCCGGTTTCGTCGGGGACGGCGCGGAGACCAGGTCAATCGGGCGAACAACCGAGCCGTCGATAGAGGCAAGCATTTCACCACAGAGGCACCAAGGCACCGAGAAAGAAGCATGAACCTAAATCCGGCAGTTGGCTTTGAATTGCGCGCTGGATTTGCCGCCACTCACAACCACTGCGAGCATCTCAGGCTGGCGCGAGGCGAAGCGGCGGGTCGAGTTGGCGTCCTTTGAGGTAGCGTTTCAGCGCTTCGCTGAGGATGCGATACCATCGCTGCAGCGGATCCAACTGCTCCGCAGTTTGACGCAACCGCGCCAGGAAGCCGGCGATCCGCCGGTAGGCGCGGCGTGCTATGCGCTGCTCGCCGTGCGTACTGGTGATGGTCAACGTCACCTGCCCGGCGTGCTGGGTCTGCCGCGCGATCGCCTGCATCAGCAACGGACGGCTGGTGATCGCCTCGGGCCGATGATCCAGATCGGCAAGACGAACGAACAGGCTCCACCAGTTGTAGATCAGCGCAACGCTGCCAGCGAGCAGCCGGCAGCGCGTCAGGTCCTGCGTCGTGAAGCCGCCCCAACCCCACTGGTTCTTCAGTTCGTCGAACGTGTTCTCGCAATCACCCCGATCGCGATACAGCTGGCCCAGCGTGACGATCTCGCTGTCCAGCGAGGTGACCAGGGCGGCGTATTCCCACACCTCGCGATTGGCGCCGACCTCGGCAAAGCTCAGCAGCGGCTGCGCCGGCTCGGTGCGATCCACCAGCACCAGCGGCCGCTCCAGCTTGCGGCGCAGCAGAACGACACGCCGGTGCCGGCTCCAGCCGACCAGCCGCAGCGTCGTCGCCTTGCCCTGCCAACCGTGACCGGCTGTCGTCCAGTCACGCTCGGCCATCATTTTCGTCAGCGCCCGCCTGACGTTCGACGTCATGCGCAGGCGGAACAGATAGGCCAGCCCCTCCTGCTCGGCACGCGACATCACCGCCTCGATGCCCCACGCCACGTCGCCCCGCAGCAGCGCAGGCCACCGGCTCCGCCCGATCCGATGCAGCAGCGACCACAGGCCGGCCTGGCCATGCTTCGGCGTGTGTTCGTTGCCGGGCTGCACATCCACACCAAGCACCAGACGGAGGTTCGCCATCATATACGTGTGGTAGCAGTGCGAGGGGCGGCCCGGCTTGTGCGGATTGTAGCCCACCGCCGCGCCTTCCTGCCGTCCATACAACGGCTTGATCGTGCTATCGATGTCGAGCACCCACGGCTCGCTCACAGCGGCGAGGAACAATAGTCGAGATGCGTCTGCAGCCACGCCAGGCCGGCCGCCTCGTCGATCTTCGCCAGGCCGCGTCGCACCGCGTCCTCGCTCACCACCTTCGTCATGCCCAGAAGACGCGGGGTCACCGCGTCGCACCGCAGCGTCGTGATGTGCGCGTAGCGGTTATGCCCCGATAGAACCGACAACAGCACGGTGCCCAGCAGATCGCGCTTGCGTGGCGCATTCGGGCTGGTGAACCTCAGCGGACAATCCGCCACCCAGCCGTCGAACAGGCCAGCCTGCTTCAGATAATCAATGAAGAACGGCAGCTGGCCCAGCGGCGTCACCCGCCCGCCGCTGTCCCATTCTACGTGCACCCGACCGGCATAGGTATCCGCTGTTGCAGAAAAATCCTCTACCGAAGGTTGTTCACCCGCAGGGTGAGGCGGAAGCGCTGGAAGAGATGTGTCCATCCCCTACTGTTCCGCCGATTCGCCACAGTCAGGCAATCATCCAACTGCCGGATTTAGGTTGATTGCTTGCTGCGGCAGTTCAAGCTCTCGACTGGCTAACTCCAGGTTTGATGCGGAATTGTTGGGCGTCACCCAAGTGTCACAGCCGGCTACTCACGTCAGCGCCGCGTAATGCAGGCAAGACTTGGCTGGCGGGGCCAGGTCCCGCCATGACGGTGAGGTGCGGCCGCGTGCTACACCACGAGCGCCGAGCGCTCGGTCGCTGCACGCGCCCATGCCGCGTCCATGTCCTCATCGAACA
>DASXLF010000072.1:0-1577 GCA_036496405.1 Steroidobacteraceae bacterium
TGATGCAACGAGCATCGAGCTATCGTTATGTACGACGTTAACGACGACGCGAAGGGCGACTATCGGCGGATCGAGATACTGACAGGACCTGGCCGGCGCCGCCGCTGGTCAGCCGAGGAGAAGGCGCGGATCGTCGCGGAGACGCTAGTGCCAGGATCGCGCGTATCTGAAGTGGCGCGTCGCTGGCAGGTGTGCCCGCAACAGGTTTTTGCGTGGCGGCATGCGGCACGTTGCGATGTTGCGGTGATGCCGCGCGAACCGGCGAGCCAGCCAGTGGCGGGCTTCGTGCCGATCATCACCGAGGCCACGCCACCCGTGACATCGGTGCCGCCGATCATCGAGGTCACGCTCGCCGGTGCGGTGGTGCGCGTTGGGTCCGGCATGGACGACGCCACGTTGACGGCGGTGATGCGCGCGGTGCGCGCCTCGGCGTCGCGGCCATGATCAACGTTCCCGCCGGCGCACGTATATTATTGGCAACCCGGCCGGTCGATTTCCGCAATGGTGCACACGGGCTCGCTGCGTTGGCATCGCAGGTGTTGGCGGAGGATCCGTTCTCCGGCGCGGTGATAGTCTATCGCGCCAAGCACGGCGACCGGGTCAAGATTCTGCTGTGGGACACAAGCGGGCTCGTGCTGGTGTGGAAGCAATTGCAGCAGGGATCGTTCCGCTGGCCGCCGATCATGGACGGGGTGATGAAGCTGTCGCCGGTCGAGTTTGCCGCGTTGTTCGATGGGCTCGATTGGACGCGTGTTCAGACCATAAAGACGATTCACAAACCATCGGTTGCCGCGTAGGATTCGTTGCGTGATGGATTCGCCACGCGACGACATGCAGAGCCTGCCCGAAGGCACTGAGGCATTGCGCGCGTTGGTGCTGACGACACTTGCCGAACGCGATGCGACACTTGTTGAGCGCGATGCACTGGCCACGGAGCGGGACATCCTGCTGGCACAGAATGACCGGCTGCGTCATCTGCTGCTGCAGCTCAGACGCATGCAGTTCGGCGCCCGCTCCGAGCGTCTGCCGGAGGACCAGCTGCAACTGGGTCTCGAGGCTCTGGAGCAGGCGATCGCCAAAGGCGATGCCGAGGCGGAGAAGCGCGATGCCGGGCTGCGCGAGGAGAATGCCGCCAGGCGGCGTGCCAGCCGTGGCGCGCTACCGGCGCATTTGCCGCGGGTCGAGGTGACGCTGGCGCCCGAGGATACCGCCTGCCCGTGCTGCCGCGCGACGATGACGGTGATCGGCGAGGACACCTCCGAACGTCTGGATGTGATCCCCGCGCAGTTCCGGGTGATCGTGACCAAACGTCCGAAACTTGCCTGCCGGTCGTGCACTGGCACCGTGGTGCAGGCAGCCGCGCTGGCGCGGCTGATCGAGGGCGGCATCCCGACCGAGGCACTGGTCGCCCATGTGCTGGTGGCGCGTTATGCCGACCATCTGCCGCTGTATCGCCAGGCGCAGATCATGGCGCGGCAGGGCGTGATCCTCGAGCGCTCCACCCTGTCGTTCTGGATGGGATACGCCGCGGCGGAGGTCGCCCCTGTTGTGGCGCGGCTGCGCGAGATGATGCTGGC
>DASXLF010000073.1:0-5658 GCA_036496405.1 Steroidobacteraceae bacterium
TGACCATGGCGTACAGGCGATTCAGGCGCCGGAGCTTTTCTTCCGCTTCCTTGCGCTCGGTGATGTCCCGCACCAGCACGATGATCGTCCAGCGGCCACGCAGGCGATACGCGTGACGCCGCACTTCGAGCCATTGGCGCGCACCCTCTTCGGCTCGCCACAGGAATTCCTGGGGATCGGATACGCCACCGGCGGCAATCAGGCGATCGTAGATTGGCTCAAGCTCGGCGCGTGATCCCGACAGCTCATTCCAAACCTCCGAGGAGTCCAACTCCAGAATCTGTTCGCGCGAGAGTTCACGCAGTCGGCAACCGGCGTCGTTGACATGAATCACGCGCATGCTGGCGCGGTCGATGAGAAAGATGGCATCGGATATCGCATCCACGGCCTGGAATCGCTGCAGATCGTCGATGCCGCGCATGCGCTGGGTAATGTCTTTGCCGATGCCGCGATAGCCGAGAAATTCCCCGTCATTGCCAAACCGCGGCTCGCCGCTGACGCTGACATAGACCACGCTGCCGTCGTTGGTGATCGGCTGCAGTTCCAGATCGTGGAACGGGCGATGCGCATTCAGGGTGGCCAGGTGCGTGGCCCAGTCGACATTGCGATACGGCAGTTCCCAGGGCGTTTTGCCGGCCCAATCCTCAAATGCTTCGCTGAACCGGTCCTGCACCGTCGACGCCACCAGCGTGAAGCGGAAATTCTGGTCCTGTTCCCAGTACCAGTCGGACGACAATGCGATCAGGGCGCGGAATCGCTGCTCGCGCTGCGTGAGCTCGCGCAGCCACAGGCGCTGTGCGGCTCGCACCTGAGTCTCGTTGAGTGCGCGCTGCAGGGCCGGGGCCAATTGCGCCAGAGTGCGTTTGTCAATGAGATCGCTGGCGCCGGCTTTGATGGCCGCCACGGCGCTTTCCGCGCTCACCGGAGCCGAAAGCAGGATGAACGGCATGTCGGGATCCGCGCCCCGAACCACGGCCAGCGCGTCCAGCCCGGCAATGTCTGGCTGCTGAAAGGCGCAAATGACCGCGTCCCAGCGCTGCTGCGGCAGCGCCGCGCGCAACTCCGGTTCGCTGGCTACGCGGCGAACGCTGGCCTCGAAGCCGGCGCGCTGCAGCGCCTGCAGCACCGACTGCTCCGTCTCGGGCGATTCATCGATCAGCAGCAAACGCAGCTGGGACGGCCAGGATTCAAGCTGCGCTGTTGGTGTACGGTCGCGCGCCGGCGCCACCGCGGCGATCGGTTTGGCCACGCGTTTCCCGATGCGGCAGATGGTTTTCACACGGCGCCCATGGCAGCAGCATCCGCTTCAATTGCCCCGCCGTATGTGCGCTATCAAACATATTCCGATGAATGCGCGTCTCAGCGCGCAAATTGCAGCTGCCGCCAGGCCTCATAGACCACCACCGCCACGGCATTGGCCAGGTTCAGGCTACGGTTACCAGTGCGCATCGGTATCGACAGCCTGTGCGCGCTCGCCTGGGCCGCAAGCACCGCTGGCGGCAAGCCGTTGGTCTCGGAGCCGAACAACCAGGCATCGCCGGCCGCAAAACTCACTTCGCTGTAGAGCCGTCCCGATCCGGTCTCGACGGCGAACACGCGCGCCTGCCCAAGACTCTCCAGGCACGCCGGCAGCGTCGGGTGGCGCTGCACAATGGCGAGTTCGGCGTAGTCGAGGCCCGCCCGGCGCACCGAGCGACGATCGAGTTCGAACCCCAGCGGCTCGATCAGGTGCAGCTGGCAACCGGTATTGGCGCACAGGCGAATGATATTGCCGGTGTTGGGGGGAATTTGCGGCTGATACAGGATGACGTGAAACACGCTGGTACCCACAGTTTCTCGGGCGGCGGCGTTAAGTCTATGCTTTGCGCGGGTTTACTCAGGGCGCGGGCGGCAATGGTGCGGCAATCCCCTCTTCCGGGGGGGTGCGCGGCCGCCCGTATCAGTGTTACCTAGTAACCATGGATCGCGGGCACGCTGGTGCGGTTGCCGGAGGTATACGTGAAGATTCTTTTGATCGATGACCACGCCCTGTTTCGCGCCGGCCTGCGCATGCTGCTGGGCACGATCGGACAAAATGTCAGCTGCGTTGAAGCCGGCAACCTCACCGATGCCATGGCGCTGCTGGAGCGCGAACCCGATGTGCAGATGTGCCTGCTGGACCTGGCGCTGAAGAACGAACACGGGCTCGGCGCGATACAGCGGATCAAGGAGAGCGCGCCACACGTCGCCGTAGTAGTGGTCTCGGGTGCCGAAGACAGCGCCACGATCGCCCGCTGCATCGATGCCGGAGCGATGAGCTTCATTCCCAAAAGCGTTACCCCGGATGTGCTCAAGCATGCTCTGCAGCAGGTGCTCGGCGGGGCAGTGTATCTGCCGGACCAGATCGTGAGTGCCATTGAAAACCAGCCGCCGTGTCCGCACCTGACGCCACGGCAACTGCAGGTACTGCAGGCACTGAGCCGCGGGCTTCCCACCAAGCTGATCGCGCGCGAACTGGATCTGTCGGAATATACGGTCAAAGATCACATCGCGCTGGTCTTCCAGGCTCTCGGCGCCCGCAACCGCACCGAGGCGGTAATCAAGGCCAGTCAGTTGCGCCTGCAGGAGATGGCGGCCACGGTGCACGAATGAAATCGAGCCGCATGGGTGCGGAGTCTCAGGCTGAACCGGACCGTGAAATGCTCGTTGAACTGGTGCAATTGCACGCCCAGGCATTGCTGCGAATGCCGTGGGTGCAAACCTGCCTGGTGCTGGCGCTGGGTTTGCTGATTCATTCCTATATCAAATCCGTGGTTTTCCTGGGCTGGGCGGTGTTGACCATCGGGGTCGAGAATTTGCGTGCCCGTTATGCCCGGCAGGTGCTACGGCGCGGTCATGACATCGATCCCAAACGTGCGCACGCCGCATTCGTCGCCCTCGCGGCACTGGCCGGGGCTGCCATCGCGGTGAGCGCCATCATGTTCATGCCGCTGCTGCCGCTGCTGCAGCAGGCGCTGTTCGGCGTGGTGCTGTTCGTGATACCGGCAGCCGGAACTGCGGTGTCGCAGTCCTCGCCCTATATCCTCGGGGCTTACGCAGTGTCGATACTGGTGCCCAGCACCATGGTCTGGGCACGGCTGCACCCCAACCTGGGGCCGGGACTGGCGGCGATGCCATTGTTGTACTGCGTGGTACTCATCCTGGTCACGGCCGACGGCGAAAAACTATTGCTGCGCTCGGTGATCATTCGCCACGAACGCGACCGGCTGGTGCGCGATCTGGAGCGCAGAAACGCCGATGTCCGCGTTGCCATGACCGAAGCCGAACAGTCGGCGCAGGCGCGGGCTCGCGTGCTGGCCGCCGCCAGTCATGACCTGCGCCAGCCGCTGCACGCTCTATCGGTGTACAGCGCGGTACTGGCGGCGAAGCCGGCGCCGGACCTGTTGAGCGAGGTCAGCCAGAATATCGATCAGATCGTGCGCGCCTTGGGCAACCTGCTCAACGGACTGCTCGACCTGTCGCGCCTGTCCGCCGGCAATTACGTACCGGATAAGCAAAACCTGGCGCTGGAGAAATTGCTGGCCGGCCTGTGCGCCGAGTACCAGCAGCCCGCGGCCTTGAAAGGCCTGGCGCTGCGCCAGGAGCTGGCGCCGGTGCGCGTCATGGGCGATTCGGTGGCCATCGGACGCATTGCCCGCAACCTCATCGACAACGCCATCAAATACACCGAGCAAGGCGAAATCCAGGTGGCGACATCGTATTGCGAATCCCATGGCTCGGTTCCGCAGGCCATCCTGAGCGTACGCGACACCGGCCGGGGCATTCCCGCCTCGGAGCAGGACCGGATCTTTGAGGAGTTCTACCAGCTCGATAATCCCGGCCGCGACCGCAGCAAGGGCGTGGGGCTGGGGTTGGCGATCGTGCAGCGGCTGTGCGAGCTGACCGGCGCAAAAATCAGCGTCGAGTCCGAGGTGGGTAAGGGCACGTGCTTTCGTCTCACCATGCCGGCGATTCTCACGGCCGAGGCATCGCCGGAACCGGCGATCAGTGCCGCGGCGGAGGTGTCGCTGCGCGGCAAGCGCATCTACGTGATCGATGACGAGGCCGATATTCTCCACAGCATGCACGCACTGCTCGCGGTCTGGGGCGTTGACTGCCGGACCGCGGACTGCGCGGCAGCCGCCGATCGGGTGTTCGAACAGCACGGAGCGCCGGATCTGCTGATCGTGGACCTGCGACTGGGGGAGGACGTGCAGGGTGCTCACCTGGCCGAGCGGCTGCAGCAAACGCACGGCAATTTCCCGATATTGATCATTACCGGCGAGACCTCCGCAGAAGCGCTGCGGCAAGCAAACGAACGCGACTACACGGTGCTGCGCAAACCCATTGCCGCCGAGGTACTTCGTCGAGCGATCGCCAGCGCCGTTGCCGCGTGAGTGGATGCGGGGCCGGTATAATCGGCCCATGACCGCCGCGAGCTCAATGACGACCACATTCTGCGGGCTTGAGTTCGCCTCGCCGATCGTGCTGCTGTCGGGCTGCGTCGGTTTCGGCGAGGAATACACGCGCATCGAGGGCTTCTCCAACCGCGACGTGGGCGCCATCGTGCTCAAGGGCACTACCGCGGCCGCACGTCTCGGCAATGCTCCGCATCGCGTCTACGAGACCAGCGATGGCATGCTCAATGCCATCGGACTGCAGAACCCCGGTGCCGCGCACGTAGTGGGCAGCATCCTGCCCACGCTCGATTTCAGCGAGACGCGTTTCATTGCCAACGTCTGCGGCTCGACCATCGAGGAATATGTGGCGGTCACGCGGGCTTTCGACGACTCGCCAATTGACGCCATCGAGATCAATATTTCCTGTCCCAACGTCAAAGAGGGTGGGGTGCAGTTCGGCAATGTGCCGGAGATGTCCGCGCGTGTGGTGGCCGCCTGTCGAAGCGCAACCAGCAAGCCGCTGATCACCAAGATGTCGCCGAACCAAACCGATATTCGCGAGAATGCGCGCCGCTGCATCGAGGCGGGCACCGATGCGTTTGCGGTCATCAATACCGTCACCGGCATGGCCATCGATGTGAACACTCGCCGGCCGGTCATTGGACACGGCCAGGGCGGCCTGTCCGGCCCGGCGATCAAGCCGATCGCATTGCTCAAAGTGAAAGAGGTCTATGAAGTGGCGGGCCCGAAGGGCATCCCGATCATCGGTCAGGGCGGCATCGTCAATGCGCGCGACGCACTGGAATTTATCATTGCCGGAGCCAGCGCGGTCGGCATCGGCACCGCTCTGTTCTACGATCCGATGGTATGCCGCAGCGTCAATCAGGGCATCGCCGATTATTTGAGCGCTCATGGCCTGGGCTCGGTGTCCCAGCTGGTTGGCACGCTGGCATGTTGAGATCCGCGAGGTGGTAGATATGAGCATCGCCGCAGAACTGGAACGACTGCAGTCCCTGCGCGATCGCGGCGCGATCAGCGAGCAGGGGTTCGCGCGTGCCAAAGCGCAGGTGCTCGACGGCCAGGCGCCGCTTGATGCCAGCCGCTCGTTCCTGCATCAGCTGAAGCGCTCGCGCAGCGACCGCTTTATCGGCGGCGTGTGTGGTGGCCTGGGCCGCTATACCGATCTGCCTTCCTGGGCGTGGCGGGTGATCTTCTGCCTTACGCTGCTGTATTTCGGGGT
>DASXLF010000074.1:0-2177 GCA_036496405.1 Steroidobacteraceae bacterium
GACCTGGCCGGCCAGCGTCATTTTGTCCAGGTCGCGCAAGCCCGTGGACACACCCGCCAGCCCGTCCGCGCGTGTCCGGCCAAGGTACTCCATCAGCTGCGTCGTCCAGTCGTCGGGCGACAGCACCGCGCGCCGGGCTGAGCGTGTCACTCGATGCCCCTAATACCGCCGCTTCGGCCAGGTGCTTCACCTGGTCCAGGTCTTTGCCGCGGTCCACGCCAGCTCGGCGACCTGCTGCCCAGTGCTGATGTATCGACGCCGTACCGCATGCTCGAGCACGATCCGCGCGTAGTGCTCGATGTATGCCGCCGACGGCCTCCGGTGACCAGCGTCGCGGTCAGCCACGTCAAGGGCGGCGTCGGTAAGACGACCTTTACGTATGGTCTGGCCCTCGAACTGGCCGTACGCGGGCGCACCGTTGAGTTAGTTGATCGGGATCGAAACAAAAGTCGCTGAGCAAGCTGGCCGAGTCGTCAAGGCTGCCGCGGCAAATGTGGCTCCGCAACGGTGTGATGCGTGCTGCTGACGTACAACTAAAGAGGACCGTGCAATACCCGGCTGTAGAGGGTCATAGTCGCAAACCCGTGTGGCGGAGGAAGGCGAAGCAGAGTGGGGCATCGCTGCTGATGCGATCCAGTCCGTCTTCTGCCGCGTCCGAGACCTCGCCAATGGTGTCAGCACACAGGTTTGCCAACTCTTTGGATTTGACGTTGCCCCACACCTGCTCGATGGGATTCAGGTCCGGCGCATAGCCAGGCAGGCGCTCAGCACTCAGCCAAGCACGTTGATCTGCGAGCCAGTCCAGCATGCGTCGGCTACGGTGCGACGGAAGTCCATCCCAGATCAGGATGAACGTGCGGTGCTGCTCGTGCTCGTGCACTTCGGCGAGAAAGTCGATCAATGTTTCGCCGTTATAGGCGCCAGGACGCAGTTGGAAGATGAGGTGGGCGTCGCTGCCATCGGGTTCGTACGCCAGCACGCCGGCGATCGACAACCGCTTCCAGGCGAAATGGTGGCGCAGCACCGGCGTCTGGCCTCGGGGTGCCCAGGTGGCTCGCACCGACGGCAGCAGCGACACGCCGGATTCGTCCTCAAACAGGATCAGTGCGTTCTGGCGCCTTGCCGTTTTTTCAACTGCGGCCAGCGCTTCCTGACCCATTGCTCAATCGCCGCGTCGTCGCGTTCTTTGGCGCGTCGCGCTGGCCGCTGCCAGGTCCAGTCTAACTGGTCGTGCAGTAGATACCAGACATGACCTGGGTGGTACGACACGCCCGTAATGTGCTCGATCACCTCAGCCACCCGCGGTACGGTCCAGATATCTGTCGAGTATCCGTTGGCTTGGGCACCGTTGATGAGCGCATTTCTGACTTCGGTGAATTGAGCATCCGTCAACTTGGACTTGCGCCCGGCGGGTCCAGCGCTGCGCAGGGCCTCGCGTCCGCACTGCCGCCAGGCCTTGCGCCACTCTGAAACCACTTGATGGGCCACGCCGACCTGCCGCGCAATCTCAGCCGGTCTCACGCCGCGTTCCAACAGGTCGGCTGCCCGCATCCGACGCTGCTCCATCGCGTGGCGATCACGTAGGCCGCGAGAACGCCGATCGGCGGTCCTCCTCGGACTCGCCTTCTCCTGCTTTACCGGAATTGGTGCCATGCGTCAGTGTCGCACCAAACCCCAGCTCCCCGGTAGGGGACCTGCCGCACCCTATTGCGCGAACCTCTTTAGATGGGAGTAGCACATGTGCACACGCGCTAACCGCGCATCCGTTCCCGACAGTTTTCACGCGCTTGCCGCCGCGTTGCTCGCGCTGGCCAGCGCCATTGTCGCGCTCGCCGTCGCCGCCGCGACGATTCCCTGGCCGACCCTCCGCTCACGGCCACCCACCCGTGCCAGGGCCGACTCGACCACGCATATCGAGATTCAGGTCCATCTCAGCGACGGCGAACGCGTCAGGGCGATCGAGCGCAGCTGCCGCACCGGCCTCAAACGCGCGGCGCGGACCTGGGCGCCATTCGCGCTTCCCCTGGACCGTGTCGAGGTGATCCCATCCGCACCGCCGCTCGGCAAAGCGGACATCTTCGACCAGTGGTTCGACGGCCGTTCCGGCGAGGACAGCGAGGCGAGCGCGCTGGCCGTCGTCTCACTTGGTACGCCTCAGGAAACCCGCGAGCTGTCAC
>DASXLF010000075.1:0-8413 GCA_036496405.1 Steroidobacteraceae bacterium
GAACCTGTCGCTGATCGATCCTCTGACCGGTGCGGTCATCGGCAGAATTCCCCGTTATACCGTCTACCCCGGCACGCACTACGTGACGCCGCGCGAGCGCCTGATGGAGGCCATCGATCTCATTCGCGAGGAACTGCGTGGTCGGCTGGCCATCCTCCATGCGGATGGCAAGCTGGTCGAGGCGCAGCGGCTCGAGCAGCGCACGCTGTTCGACCTGGAGATGATCAAGGAAGTCGGCTACTGCTCGGGCATCGAGAACTACTCGCGGTTTCTGTCAGGACGGCAGGCAGGAGAGCCGCCGCCGTGTCTGTACGACTATCTGCCCACCAACGCGCTGCTGGTGGTCGATGAGAGCCATCAGACCATTCCGCAGCTGGGGGCCATGTATCGCGGCGATCGCTCGCGCAAGGAGACCCTGGTCGAGTACGGCTTTCGTCTGCCCTCGGCGCTCGACAACCGGCCGCTGAAATTCGAGGAGTGGGAGACTCTGGCGCCGCAGATGATTTTCGTGTCGGCCACCCCCGGCAAATATGAGGCCTCCAAGTCCTCGCAGGTGGTGGAGCAGGTGGTGCGCCCCACCGGGCTGCTGGATCCGCAGGTGGAGATACGGCCGGTGCGCACGCAGGTGGATGACGTGCTGTCCGAGATCCACAAGTGCGTGGCGGCACAGCAGCGGGTGCTGATCACGACTCTGACCAAGCGCATGGCGGAGGACCTGAGCGAATACCTGCACGAGCACGGCATCCGCGTGCGCTACCTGCATGCCGACATCGAAACCGTGGAGCGGGTGGAGATCATTCGCGACCTGCGGCTGGGGCGCTTTGATGTGCTCGTGGGCATCAATCTGCTGCGCGAAGGCTTGGATATGCCCGAGGTGGCCTTGGTGGCCATCCTGGATGCGGATAAGGAGGGCTTCCTGCGCTCCGAAGGCTCGCTGATTCAGACCATGGGGCGTGCCGCGCGCAACGTGCACGGCCGCGCGCTGCTGTACGCCGATCGCATCACCGGTTCGATGGAGCGCGCCATCGCCGAAATCGATCGCCGGCGCGCCAAACAGCATGAGTTCAACATCGAGCACGGCATCACGCCGCGCAGTATCGTCAAACCGGTGATCGACATCATGGAGGGGGCGCGCACCGGCAGCGGCGGCAAGGGCTCATCCGGACGGCGTGCCCGTGGTGAGGGCAAGAGCGGACCGCTCGATACGCGCAAGCTGCGCACTTCGGCCGACATCGCGCGCGAGCTCAAACGGCTGGAGAGCGATATGTATCGCCACGCGCGTAATCTGGAGTTCGAGCAGGCAGCGCTGCTGCGCGATCAGCTCGAGCAATTGCGGCAGCTCGAACTCGATCTGGCGGTGACTACCTCATACGACGCTCAGCCCACCAAGGCGCCGGCCAGCAAAGCGGTCTGAAGTTGCTGGTGAGGCCGCGGCCGGTCAGTGCGTGGCCATCCCGAGCAGATTCTGGCCTGAAATCGCCGGATCAGCGCTCAGCGCGCAATTATCCAGATTACCGGTGGCCACGGTCACCGGGCAGACATTCACCCCGCCCACCGCTCCGCTGGCGCCACCGAAGCCGCTGAGATAGGCCACGCCGTTGTAGAACGCGAAGCCCACCGCCTGCGACAGCGTGGCCGTCTGGGCGGTGAACACACAAGCCGTGACATCGACGCTGCCGTCGGCCGCGATCGGACAGCGCTTGACGCCGCTGCCGCCGCCGTCACCGGTGCCCACGTACAGATTGCCGTTGTAGACCGCCACGCCCGTGGGAGTGGAACCGATGGGGCTCTGCGTGCAGTTCAACAATTCGCCATCGATCAAACTGATGGTGCAGATGGTGAGATTGCCGCCCTGGTTATCGACAATGTAGGCGTAGGAGATGCCAGTGCCGGACGCCGTGGCGGTGGCAATGCCTTGCGGCACGTTCATGGGAGTGGGCGCCGAGTAGCCGGTGGCGCCGCAGCCGCTGAGCGTGCCGTCGCCGTCGATGACGCAGCCGATGACTGGTGTGGCGCCGTTGGAATCCACCGCGTACAGAATGCCGTTAAAGATCGCCAGAGCGTTGGGCGTGGTGTACGGATTGGGTCCGGGCGCCGTGGCGGGTGTGCAGGCGCCGAAAGTGCCGTCGATGTTGACCGGACACATGCTCACGGTGCCGCCGGACTGATCGGACACGTAGGCGGTATTGCCGTTAAAGATGATGCCGAACGGAACGCCGAAGCCGCTGGCCACGCTCACGCAGCCGGAGAGGCTGTTGTCGGTGAAGCTCGCGGCGCAACGCAATACGTTGTTCGTCTGCCCGTTGACGTAAAAGTAAATCGGCACGGCTGCATAGGGCACGTTGACCGAACCGGTTTGCGCCGTGCCGGCGTTATCCACGTAACTGTAGTTCAAGGCAATGGTGCCGTTGTCGCTGGCCGCGGTGGGCTGGAACTGCAGCGGCAGCGCGCAACCATTGCCGGTGGCGGCGGTGGCGCAGGTGAAGCTGGCCGGTCCGGTCCAGTCCGCCGGCAGAGTCGTCAGGCCGGAGGTGATGACCACGTTGCTGACCGGATTGCCGTCATCGCTGGTGAAGGTGATGGTGGCAATCTGCGTGCCGAGATTCACCTCGGCGGTGACCTGACCCGTCGGCGAGACCGTGGCCAGCAGGCGATTGTGAGTAGTCGTACTGTATTGCAGCGAGGCACTGCCGGTCTTGGCGGTGCCGGCGTTGCTGTTGTAGCTGAAGTTCAGTTGCAAGGTGCCGGCCACGACCGTGGTGGGCGCGAACAGCAGCGTCAGCTGACAGCCGGCGCCCGTGGCCAGTGTCGCGCAAGCGAAGGTGGGCGGAGTGGGCGCCCCGGGAAAGCTCCAGCCCGCGGGCAGGTTGCCCAGATCGCTGGTGATGAGCAGATTGCGGGCGAGGTTGCCATCATCGGTGGTGAAGGTCACCGTGACCGTCTTGCCCGCGCCGTTGACGACGGTGTCGATCTGACCCGGCGGTGCGGCGGTGGCCACCACGTTGTTGTCAGCGGTGGCCATGAATGGGACGGCGACCGTGCCGGTCTTGGCAATGCCGGCGGCACTCACATACCGGTATGAAAATATCAAACTCCCCGAGGTCACGGCCGAGGGGCTGAAATTCAGGTTGAGCGTGCAGCCGTTGCCAAAATCCACCGTGGCGCAGGCGAACGTGGCAGGACCGGTCCAGCCTGCGGGCAGCGTACCCAGCCCGGCGCTGATCTGCAGATCCGTGGCCAGGTTGCCGTCGTCGGTGGTGAAGCCGATGGCCACCGCGACATTGCGTCCGCCCACCACGGCGGCGATCTGTCCGGCCGGCGAAGGCGTGGCAATGACATTGTTGTCGTTCGTGACCAGGTACGACACCTGCACGGACCCGAACTGCGCCGTGCCGGCATTGTCGACGTAGGTATAAGTGAGTAGCAGCGCGCCGGCGCCGGGCGAGGTGGGCGCGAACGTCAGCGGTAACTGGCAGCCGTTGCCAGTGCTGACCGCGGCACAGAGAAAGGTCGGCGCACTGGTGCTCCAGCCTGCCGGCAGCGCCGTCAGCCTGTTGACCTTGAGATTGGTGGCCTGAGCGCCGTCATCGGTGGTGAACTGCACCGTTACCGACTGCGTGCCGCCGGCGACCACGGTGATCTGACCCACGGGGGTGACGGTGGCCACGATGTTGTCGTGGGTGGTTGCGTGGTAGGGGAGCGTGGCCGCGCTGACTTGGGTCTTGCCTTCGTCATCCACGAACTCATACGGGACGACCAGGGTGCCATTGGTCGCGGAAATCGGCGTGTAGCGCAATGCCAGCACGCAGCCGCCGCCCGTGCTTACCTGCGCGCACGACAGCGGCGCATTGATGGCGATCCAGCCCACCGGCAGCGTGGACTGCGTGATATGGAACGCGGTGACGGGTTTACCGTTGTCGGTGGTGAACGCCAGCGTGACGGTCTGGCTGCCGCCCACCACCACCTGCAGCGTGCCGGTCTGCGACCAGGTCGCGATCACAGTGTTGCGGGCGACCACCACCACGTCCGCGCAACCAACAAACAGCAATGCCGCCAGCAGCACGGCTGATCGGATGAGGGCGGACGGGTTGAGGCTCACCGAGATGTTCTCCTGCCGCTCGCCGGCAGGCGATTTCGCGGACCAGGGGATTATTCATTAGACGTCGAAGTGCCCATGAGACCGCCTTCTCACTCTGAGTGGACATAACCATCGTGTCGGGGCGGGTGTGCGAGTTGCGAGTACCGCGTCACGCGCTACGTTGGTTCGGCAGCGATGTTGCGGCGCCTGAGCTGCTTCGGGTACGTCGATGCTCGGCGCTGGGCGTTCGTCGTAAGTTAATTAGAAACAGTAGCTTACGAGATATATTAGATGTCGGATATCGAGCGATGCTGAAGATCAGCCGGCGCTCAGTAAGCCGCGGGGCCTGGATCGCTGCACCTAGTCTGGATCCGCTGGCGCGTCTAGCGATGTTGCGACGCTAAAGCGGCCATTACCGGCGTCTTACCGTTTGCCTTGTATATCGCCAACAACGGCGGCCGATTGATCTGCGTTACTGCGCTCGCAATAGCATGGTGAATGCAGGCCTCTTCATTTGATTCGGACACACGTCGGTTGAAGTTTTCGAACGCAGGTCGGCACGCGTGTTACAGCACGCCGACATCGTCGCTGAGTGTGCTGCCGAGAGTGCCTCGTGATGAGCGGCCAGCTAAGGTTTGAATTCTTGCCGCACGTGGCGCGCTCCGGTATCGTTCCCGTGCCTTAAGTTACAGGCGCGTAGCTCAGTGGTAGAGCACTTCCTTGACATGGAAGTGGTCGGTGGTTCGATCCCACTCGCGCCTACCAGTCCGCGACCGGCGGAGCCCTCAGAATCTCTCGCTCAGCGTCAGGCCGATGAGCCGCGGCGCTATGGGCACCACGTACACCAAGGGGCAAGTGGTCGGGAAGCATTCCGTGTAGCGGCCCACTTGCCCGCGGCGATCGAAGGCGTTCTGCACGAACAACTCGGTTTGCCAGCGATCGCGCTTCAATCCGGCGGCGAAGTCAAAGCTGGCGTAGCCGGGCTGCTTGCCGGCCAGCTGGTCGAACGCCGTCGACAGCGACGGCAGGACATTGCTCTGTGCCACCACCGCGCCCTGCACGTGCGCTTGGAATGGACCGAAGCCGAACTGGTAGCGGGCGATCAGATTGCCTTTGAAGCGCGGCGAGTAGGGCAGTCGCGCGCCGCTCGGCGCCTGGATGGAATTCGGAATCGCGACCGCAATGCTGCCGTCCGGATTGTGAATCAACAGCGGTTCACTGCAGGTCTGCGACGGGCTGGCGAATGTGCACACCACCGTGGTCGTTTTGGCATCCAGCGCGGTCAGCGAGCTGGACAACGTCAGTCGTTCGCTCGCGCGCCACATGAATTCAGATTCGATCCCGAGGATCCGCGCGCGGCCGACGTTGCTGATTGCCATGATGGTGTCATCGCCGGGCAGACTCAATTGCGCATCTTTCCAGCGCTCCAGGAATATCGCGCCATCGACGCGCAGCCGCCGCTCGAGCCACTCGGTCTTCCAGCCGATCTCAAAATTGGTCAGATAGTCCGGGGCGTAGGGCGATTGGGTTCGGACCAGATTGATGCCACCGGGCCGAAAGCCCGTCGACGACGTCGCATACACCATCCGCTCGGCATCGAAACGGTAGCTCAGCGTGAGCCGGTGGGTGCTGCCATCGCCGGTGGCGCGGCTGTCGACATTGATGCAGGGCCATTGCGTGCCAGTGCTCTGCGAACCGGGCTCACAGTCCTGCTCGCCGCCGGCATAGGTGAAGCCGTCGAAAGTGGGCTGACCGTTGTAGCCGGAAAAGCCCACGACGCTGTTGTCGTATGTGAATCGGCGAATTCCGGCGCTGGCCGTCAGGCGCGCCGTCAGGTCGAAAGTCCAATCGGTGAATCCCGCAAGATCACGGTCGGTGCGTTGCAGGGAAATCAGGTTGAGCACGCCGGGAACATTGGTGATCGAATACTGCTGCGCGAGTGCGGCGACTTGCTGTTCGATGCGAAAGTCGTCGCTCTGGCGTTGCGTGAATAGCCCGACCACGCCATGCAGCCGCCAGTCGTCGGGTGTCGCAATGCGCAGCTCCTGCATTTGCTTGGCGTAGCTATCGCTTTCGGCCGTCAGCGTGGCGGGGCTGATGAGGTCGCCCTCGTCGTCGCGAAAGTTGTCGCCGTAAAACCCCGGCGCTGCCTCATCGTTGAAGAACGAGTTGTCGGAAAAGTCGAACAGGGTCTCGACGTTGCGCCGCAGGAGTCCGGCGCTATAGGTGAGGTCGAGATTGAGTAGCTTGCCTTCCACCGTCACGCCGGCAAGCCACCAGTGGTCGCGATCATTGTCTGGCAGATAGCGGGCAATGTTCAGATCACCGAGCGGCGGGGTATAAAAGAATGTGCCCGGGGCATGCTGTATTTGCCCCATGACGCTCGGGGTCACGGTCCACTGGTCGCTGAGGTCCAGTTTCAGCGCTGCCCGCGCGCCGCTGACATTCACGTAGTTGAAGTCCTTGCTTTCAAGGCTGGCGTTGGTCCGCGGCAGGCCGGAGGTGGCGAAGGTTTCCGCAGGTCCCGGCACATTGTTGATATAGCCGCCGTCGTGTTCGGCGTAGGCACTCAATCGGATGGCGGCGCGTTCCGACAGCGGTATGTTGACGAAGCCTTCCAGCTTGCCGCCGGCGCCGCCGGGGTCGAAGGTGTCGCCAGTCAGGTCGTAACCGGCCGCGAAGCCAGCGGTATCGGGTTTGTTGGTGATGATGCGCAGTGTGCCGGCCATCGAGCTGGCGCCGAAACTGGTGCCCTGCGGTCCTGACAGCGCTTCGATGCGCGCGACATCGTAAATGTGAAGATCGAGGTTGAAGGTGATGGCCGTGACCGGAAAGTCGTCCAGGTAAACGCCAACCAGTGGCTGCGAGCCTGCGCGGTCGCCGTCACTGCCGTTGGTCACGCCGCGCACGTACAGCTGCTCCTGGCCGGGACCGGAGGTCTGGCTGGTCATGCTGGTCAGATACTTGGCGTAGCTGTCGAAATTCGTGACCTGAAGGTCCTGCAGCTGCGTGCTGTCGAGCGCCTGCAGGCTGATGGGTACGTCCTGCAGGTTTTCGCTGCGCCTTTGCGCGGTGACGGTGACTTCCTGCAGTGCGTCCGGCGACTCGGTCTGTGCCGCAGCGCTGGCGGTCAGAGTCGCTGCGATGACCCATGCCATGGAAGGAACCGTGCGAGTCATTGGGTTTGTGCGCGGGCTAGGGCGGCTTGAACAAGTGCGCATGCGCGGCGCTCACGGCCAGCAGTTCGCCGCGATCCTTGAGCCGCAATTCCAGCGAGCCGCGAAATGAGCGATATATGGTGTCAATGGCGGCGACGTTGACGATGGTGCCGCGATGAATCTGCCAGAACATGGCCGGGTCGAGTTTGTCTCTCATCTCCTTGAGAGACGAGGTGAGCAGGAAGGTCGAGCTGCGCGTGGCAACCGTGGTGTATTTGTTGTCGGCGCGCAGGTATGAAATGTCGGCCACCGCGACCACACGCAGTTCGGAACCCTGCGGTACCGTGAGCCACTTGAGATAGCGCGGTTCACCGCCGCCCGCGGCCTTCA
Organism: Steroidobacteraceae bacterium; assembly: GCA_036496405.1. Taxonomy (GTDB): domain Bacteria; phylum Pseudomonadota; class Gammaproteobacteria; order Steroidobacterales; family Steroidobacteraceae; genus FEN-1191. The sequence goes on from DASXLF010000075.1 coordinate 7,627, forward strand.
ACAACCCCACGAGGTTTTCCAGGTTCGCCGGTGTGTCACGCAGGCGCTCCTGCAGGCGCATGACGGTGAGTTTGACGCGCTCGATGGCGAGGGGTTTCAGGATGTAATCCAGTGCGCCCCGCTCGAATGCCGCCAGCGCGTACTCATCGAAGGCGGTGATGAAGATGACGTGCGACTTGCCGCTGGCATGCTGCGCGACGTCCAGTCCGCTGACACCGGGCATCTGGATATCGAGGAAGGCCACGGTGGGCGCAAAGCGATCCAAGGCCTCGATAGCGCTGAGTCCGTCGCCCACCTCGGCCTGAATCTTCAACTCGGGCCAGAGGGTGCGCAACGCGTCGCGGATTTCCGCGCGCAACAGCGGCTCGTCTTCGGCGATGATCGCGGACGGGGCGTTCATCGCGCGAGCGCCTCGGGTTCGCCGGCGATGAGTGTGCGCGCAAGGTTCAGCCGCAGCCGGCGAATGAGACTCTCCAGCTTGTCGTCCGTTGCGGGTGAAGCTTGTTCAAAATCACGCTTGATGTCCGCCAATGCGGCCAGCAGCATCGCCGGGTCCATTTCCGCCTCGGCCGCGGCCAGGCGCACTTCGATCAGATGGGCCTCGAGTCGGGTGCGTGTGGCTTCCAGGGCACGCACGCGCTCGAGCATGCGAATGGTCGTTTCCCGATTGGCGTGATACAGCACCGGCAGACCGCCGTACAAGATAAAGTCGATCGCAAATTGAGCGTACACCAGCGACACCGGTATGGGCCCAGACTCCTGTGCGCGCCACTCAAGACGGCCGTGG
>DASXLF010000076.1:0-5860 GCA_036496405.1 Steroidobacteraceae bacterium
CGCGCGCCAGGCGCATTGCTGGTGGCGGGGATGCCCCGCGTACCGTAGGTTCCGGCTGCCGCTGTTGAGGAAGACCCGCCGACCCAGGTCCACACACCGGCACTCAGGCTGTACTCCCACAGATCGTTCAGAGTCCCTACATTGCCGCCCTGGGCATAGCCGTAACCGCCGAATAGCCAGAAATTTCCGGACTGGTCTCGCCACGACACGGCCGAGACTCGCGCGCCCGGATCGTTGCCGGCTGCGCCCGCGCGCTGCGTGCCATATACACCCGCGGCATTGACGGCATCGGAACCGCCGACCCAGGTCCACTGCCCGTTGGCAGCGCTGTATTCCCACAGGTCGTTGTATTCCTCAGCCAGCCCGTCCGAAGCCAGAGTCAAACCACCGAACAACCAAACATTGCCGTTGCTATCCAACCAGGCGTTGCCTCCCATACGAGCACCGGGCACGTTGGCGGCGGCCGCGCTTCCCTGCGTGCCGTATACGCCCGCGGCATTGGGGGTATTGGAGCCGCTGACCCAGGTCCACAGTCCGGTGGTGGGGTTGTAACTCCACAGGTCGTTCAATACCGCGCTGTAAGCGCCGTTAGTGGCAAGTTGCACTCCGCCGAAAAGCCAAAAGACCCCGGCGCCGTCCACCCAGCTGATCGCATCGCTGCGCGCCGGCGGCAGATTGCCCGCGGCGGGGACGCCCAGCGTGCCGTAGCTGCCTGCATTGGCCGTGGTGCTCGAGCCGCCAACCCAGGTCCACAGTCCGGTGGCCGGGTCGTAGCTCCAGAGGTCATTGAATCCTTCCCAGTTCTGACCGGCCAGACTGTCGCCGCCGAACAGCCAGAGGGTACCCGCTGCATCGATCCAGTTTGCCGTGCCCTCGCGCGCCCCGGGATTATTGCCAACAGCCGGCACGCCCGCCGAACCGTACGAGGCCGCAGCGCCGACCATGTCCGACCCACCTTGCCAGACCCACTGGCCCGCGGCCGGGCTGTATTCCCACAAATCATTCAGCAGGCTGACATTGCCCGCACCGTTGCCGCCGAACAGCCAGAAATTGCCGGCGGGGTCGGTCCATGACGCGGATTGCCGGCGCGCGCCGGGCACATTGTTGGCCGCCGCCGTGCCCGCTGTGCCATAGACGCCGGTGGCATTGGCGTAGCTGGCGCCACCAATCCAGGTCCAGACATTGGTGGCGGTGGTGCTCAAGCTGCACACCACCGACACGTTGGTGACCGAAGCGGCGACCTTACCGCTGCCGTTGCTGACCGAGCAGACCTGATTGGCCGGTTGCGTGGCGATGGTTACGTCATACGAGGAGTTCGGTTGCAACGTCACATCAAAAGTGAACGAGCCATTGCTCGAGCGCGAGAGATTGTCACCACCGTTGTTCTGCAGGACCACGGTTCCGGAAAGACCCGCGATGTTGCCGCCGACGGAAAAGGTCGAGGGGACGACAGGAGCAGTGGGCGTGGAGCTGGACGGTCCCGAACTACCGTGGCACCCCGACAGTACCGCGGCGAGGCCGATGAGCGACAACGAAATCAGATGGCGCATGGCAAAGTCCGTCAACTCGCTATGACAACAATTAAAGTCGGCAGCAATTCGCCGGTGCAGCCGTTGCGCCGATAGCGAGTTCAGCGAACTCATCCAGCGTGGGCAGCATCAGCAGTCAGTGGTCGCTGGCGGTAGGTCGTTTCTATTCTCAGGCTCCGGGCGAGCAGGCCATGCCGCGACGAGGTATCCAATGATCGAGTCCTGCGGAGCCAACAAGTTCAATCCGCGCGCCTATCTCTATCAGAATTAGCAGTTTGCGGCAGCGATTCGAATGACAAGTTTTGTGAGCACGGGCAATGGGCATCACCAGTGCGGCAGGGCTCGATGCCGTTTCGGCCCCTACTCGACCGTTACGCTCTTGGCAAGATTGCGCGGCTGATCAACGTCGGTGCCCTTGAGAATCGCCACGTGGTAGGCGAGCAATTGCAGCGGAATGGTATAGATGATGGGCGCCTGGAAATCGGTCACGTGCTTGGGCATATGGATCACGTGTACGCCGTCACTGGATTCTACCCCCGAATCCGGATCGGCGAACACGTACAGAACGCCGCCGCGAGCGCGCACTTCCATCAGATTGGATTTCAGCTTGTCCAGCAGTTCATTGTTGGGGGCGACGGCCACCACCGGCATGTCGGCATCGACCAGTGCCAGCGGACCGTGCTTGAGTTCACCGGCGGCATAGGCTTCCGCGTGGATGTAGGAGATCTCCTTGAGCTTGAGCGCGCCTTCCATCGCGATGGCGTGCATGGCGCCGCGGCCCAGGAACAGCGCGTGATGCTTGTCGGCGAAATGCAGTGCCAGGCGGTGTACCACCGGATCGAGCTCCAGGGTCTTCTCCAACAACGCCGGCAGCTCGACCAGCCGCGAGATCAGGCTGCGCTCACGCTCCGCATCGGCGCCATTGTGGCGCGCCAGAGCCACGGTCAGCATGGCCAGCGCCGTCAACTGGGTGGTGAAGGCCTTGGTCGAGGCGACGCCTATTTCCGGACCGGCGCGCGTGAGCATCACCAGCTCGGACTCGCGCACCAGTGAACTCTCAGGTGAATTGCAGATGGCGAGCGTCGATAAGTAACCGTTCTGCCGCGCCATGCGCAAGGCCGCAAGCGTATCGGCGGTCTCGCCCGACTGCGAGATCACCACGAACAATGTGTTCTTGAGCACTACCGGGCTGCGATAGCGATACTCGCTCGCGATCTCGGCGCGACAGGCGATGCGACACACCTGCTCGATGGCATAGCGCGCCACCACGCCGGCGTGAAAACTGGTGCCGCAGGCCACGATATGCACGGCCTCGACACGCTCGAATACCGCCGAGGCGGCGGGCCCGAAAGCGGCCTCCAGCAGCCGGCCGTTGGCAACCCGCTCCTGCAGCGTATTGGCGACCGCACGTGGCTGTTCGTGGATTTCCTTGAGCATGAAATGCCGAAACTGGCCCTTCTCCGCCGCGTCCGCTGACAGCTCGCTTTCCCGGACTGGGCGCTCGGCGTTGTTACCTTCGCGATCGATCACGCGCACGCCGCTGCGGCGGATCTCGGCCACGTCGCCCTCGTCGAGAAACATGAAGCGGCGCGTGACCGGCAATAGCGCCGCGACGTCTGAGGCCACGAAACATTCGCCGAAGCCCAGGCCCAGCACCACCGGACAGCCAACGCGGGCGGCGATGATTCTTTCCGGGTCCTGCTCGCTGATCACGGCCAGGGCGTAGGCGCCTTCGAGCTCGGCCACCGTCGCGCGCACTGCTTTGAACAGATCGCCGAGCTTCGCCATGTGGAAATGCACGCGGTGCGCCACCACTTCGGTGTCGGTCTCGGAACTGAACTGGTAACCGACCGCCTTGAGCTCCTCGCGCAGCTCCTCGTAGTTTTCGATGATGCCGTTGTGAACTACCGCGAGTCCGTCGCGCGACAGATGCGGATGCGCGTTGCGTTCGCTCGGCACGCCGTGCGTGGCCCAGCGCGTGTGGGCAATACCGGTGCGGCCATGGATCGGCAGCTCGACCAGCGCCTGCTCGAGCGCGCGCACTTTGCCCACCGTGCGCAGGCGCTGCAGGTGCCCGTCGGGACTGAGCACGGCGATGCCGGCAGAATCATAACCACGGTATTCGAGGCGTTTGAGCCCCTCGATCAGTACCGGCACGATATTGCGGTCGGCGACGCCGCCAACAATCCCGCACATGTCAGCGTACTCCCTTCATGGCTTGCGCGGATTCTTGACCGGGCGTTCCCACTGTTCGATGGTGACCTGCCGCGAACGCGCCAGGGTCAGCTTGTCGGCCGGCGTATCACTGGTGATGGTCGAGCCGGCACCGATGGTCGCGCCGTCGCCCACCTTCACCGGTGCCACCAGCATGGTGCCCGAACCGATGAATGCGCCGCTGCCGATGTGCGTGCGCCATTTATTGACGCCGTCGTAGTTGCAGGTGATGGTGCCGGCGCCGACGTTGACGCGGCTACCGAGCTCGCTGTCGCCCACATAGCTCAAGTGGTTGACCTTGCTGCCTTCACCAATCTCGCTGTTCTTGATCTCGACAAAATTTCCCAGGTGTACGCCATCGCCCAGTTGCGCCTGCGGCCGCAGGCGCGTAAACGGGCCGATCTGGCATTCACTGCCGATCTGCGCATTCTGTACCACGCAGTTGGCGTGCAGCACGGTGTCCCGGCCGACGCTGGCGCCCGACAGTACGCAGTTCGGACCGATGCGCACGCGGTCCGCCAGATGCACCGGGCCATGCAGCACCACGTTGACGTCCAGCACCACGTCGCGTCCCACCGTTACCGCGCCGCGCACATCCAGCCGCGAGGGGTCGATCAGTGTCACACCTTGTTTCATGAGCGCGCGCGCACGCCGGCGGCGGTACTCGGCCTCCGCCTCGGCAAGCTGCAGTTTGTCGTTCACGCCCTGGATCTCACTCGCATCGTTCACCATGATGGCGAGCACGCGGCCGCGGCCCCTGAGCGCCAGGGCCACCACATCCGTCAGGTAGTACTCCTGTTGGGCGTTGCGCGGCTTGATCTTTTTGAGCCATTTGCGCAGCGGACCGGCGGGCGCCGTCAGCACACCGCTGTTGACTTCGCGAATCGCGCGCTCGCGCGCCGTAGCGTCGCGCTCCTCGACGATGCGCCGCACCGCGCCGCGGGCATTGCGCACCACGCGGCCATAGCCAGTGCTGTCAGGTGGCGCCGCGCTCAGCAACGCCATGTGGCGGGCGCCAGCGTGCGTGATCAGATCACGCAGAGTATCGATGCGCAGCAGCGGCACGTCGCCATAAAGCACCAGGACCCGGTGATCGTCGGGAATCGCCGGCATGGCCTGCATCAGCGCATGACCGGTGCCGAGCTGATAGGTTTGCAGCGACCATTGCACCGGCGCGGCGGCGAAATGGGCACGCACCCGTTCGGCGCCATGGCCATAGACGATATGTGTGGACGCCGGCTTGAGCTGCGCCGCCACTTCGAGCACGTAGCCGAGCAGGGGCTCCCCGGCCAGCGGCTGCATGACCTTGGGCAGGTCCGACTGCATTCGCACGCCGCGGCCAGCCGCGAGAATCACGATGGAGAGGGGTGCCGCCTTGTGTGCGGGATTCGAATCCTTGCGGGGCATTGGTCAAATTCTAACAGGTACGGATCGCGCAAAAGGCATGCGCACGAGCACAGAAAACTGTGACCCACTACTCATTTGCACTGGCGCGTCCCAATTACTGCAGTCGATATTGACGGCAGCAGACTGTAGCAGAGGAATTCCCGCTAGCCTTTGACCTTGCGCAACCTTTGGATCATTTTAAGTTGCGCAATGGCCTGCGCCAGTTCGGCCTGTGCCTGTGCCATAGTCAGCTTATCGATCTGCCCCGACAGCACGCTCTCGGCCCGCTGGCGTGCCGCCGCCGCTGCGGCTTCGTCCAGATCCTTGGCGCGGGCGGCCGTATCCGCCAGCACCGTGACCTTCTTCGGCTGCACCTCGAGCGCGCCCCCGCCGACATAGAAGAAATGATCTTCACCATCGGGCGCGCGCACCCGCACCTCACCGGGCTTGAGCAGCGTCAGCAGCGGCGCGTGACGCGGCGCCACTCCGATCTCGCCCTCGGAGGCCGGCAGGAACACCATGCTCGCGGGGCCGGAAAATATTTCCCCTTCGGCACTGACGATGTCGACCTGGATCGTATCCATTACTGCAGTGTCTTGGCCTTCTCGACGGCCTCGTCGATGGTACCGACCATGTAGAACGCCTGCTCGGGCAGATCGTCGTGCTGTCCGGCAACCAGCTCCTTGAACGATCGGATCGTCTCTTTGAGCGGAACGTACTTACCGGGCGTT
>DASXLF010000077.1:0-2746 GCA_036496405.1 Steroidobacteraceae bacterium
GCCGCGCCTTTCAGCGATGCTCCGCTAACCCCAAGCCCGCGCGCGGCGGCCGAACTCTGCACCGCCTTGAGGCCCTGATCGCGGGCGAACTGATACCCGGGCGTGGCCTCAAGCTGCGCCTGGGTCATCTGCCCCGGCATGCTCGCAGCGGCCTGCGTCAGATACTGCGTCGGCTGCGGGCCCTGCGCCAGCGCCAGCGCATTGGCGCCCGCGGTCTGGCCCAGCGCATTGTACGGCAGCAGATTGGCACTCGTCTGCTGGTACATCTGCAACTGGGCGTTCGCCGCGTCCTTCGCCGCGCTGGACGCCTGCGAGCTACCCACTAACGAGCCGATGCCCGAGGCGACTCCGCCGATTAGCGAACCGACGCCTGCTGTCAGGAACGACATGGGTTCATCTTTCTCTCACATAGACCGAATGACGTACGCTCTCGATGCTCGCCGTGGCGAAGAACCGGAAGCCGTAACGGAGCACGAACTTGCGCCATTTATCGTAATCATTGCCATGTGGCTCGTGCGAGGTGGCGAAGACCGGGCCGCCGTGCAGCGCCATCACGGCATCCATATCGGCGCCAAGCGAACGCGCTACAGCGGCATTCCAGCGGCGCACGGTGCAATGGACGTAGGTGCAGCCGTGCGACTGCTCGAGGCTGAGCGTGTAGTCAGCGCGGCGGACGACTGGAACAACTGGATCGGACAAACGGCGGCATGGCCTATGCCGGTTGCCGCGGCTCGTGCGTGGTGGCGCCGGGCAGCGGTGCGATGTCCGCCATGGCTCAGAGGTCCGCCGATGCGCCGATGCCACGCGTTGCCGACACCACCCCTGTCGCCGATGCCGAGAACGCCAAGCGGAAACTGGTGGTGCTGATTGTATCTACGCCGCCGACCGCTCCAACATTGCTGTCCGCGCCTATCGCACCACCAACCACAACTGTTGGCAGGGCGCGCATGCTGACTGGAAGGTAACAGAAGCCGCCGACATACGCTCCAGCCGTGGCGTATGCCAGCACGCCAAACTGTGTAACAATGTAGAACCGCTGGCACAATTGCAGATCGGTCGTCGGATCGCGTTTCTCCAGCGGCGTCGCGGCAGAGCCGATCTCTAGCTGCACGCCCCAGAGCCGCACGGAGCCGCTCTGTATTCCAACACTTCCGGCGCGGGCCGCATAACTCGACCCTGCTGACAACCAGAGCGTCATCTGTGTCATGTCGGTGCCGGCGGTGGTGCCAAACGTCTTGCCGTTAGTACTCGGCAGCGTGAACGTCATCGAATAGCGTGCGAAGCTGGTGCTGATAGTAACGACTTGCCCCGTGCCGTTTACATTGGCAGATGGCGAACCGCCTGTGCCGAAGGTTTGATCAAACGACGCACCAACTTTCAGCGCCGCCGAACCGAGCGCATAGAACGACAGTGTGACCGTCTTACCAGCCAGCCTACGCACGCCCTCAATGTTCTGCTGAAAGATAACCAGATTACTTGCGCCGGATGCTCCTGTGAACGAGATGGCCGGTGTGAATGTCACCGCCTCATCGCCAACCTGGGTTCGGTCTGCGTCAAGAGCCGCAACCTGGGTAATGCTGACGGTATCTCCCGCGCCTAACCAAGTAGCCCAGCGATCCATTGTGAAGGCACCGCTTGTCGTGAACGGCCCCGCCCCGCGCTGCGCCACGTTGAACAGCGGATTATGCAGCAGATTGCGCCCGACGTCGTTGAACGCCGGCGCAAGCGCTGCCTGCACGAAGGCCGTGGTGGCGATGGAGGTATCGCTGTCGCCCACTGCCGGCGTGACGGCCCGCGCGTCGCCGGTAAACACCGGCGCGGCCAGCGGCGCCCGCGTCGTGTCGGTCGGATGCACATGATCGCCGCGGCTGACGAACGCCGCCGTGCCCGGTGCCGCCGTGCCATCCATCGCCGGCGATCCGGTGTAATAGTTCGGCGTATAGGCGCCGTTCGCGTAGCTCGCGAACTCCGCCATCGTCCCGGCATAGGCCGTCGTGCTGCCGCTGCGCGCCACCGGCACCTTGTCGGTCGCCACCAATGTGCCGGGATCCGCGCCGGCGCTGATCTTAACGTCTGCCATCCCGCATCACCCCCATAGCCATGCCCCCGTGCCGTCCTCGAGCCCCCAGCGCCCGGTGCCGTCCTCCAGTCCGATGCCAACAATGGCGATCGCCGGCGTACCCACCACCAGGTGGCTGCCGTCGAGCCATGGCTGGCCGCTGCCAGGGTCAGTCGTCGGCAGGAACGACAGATCGCAGCCGGCCCACAGGCTGCACAACTCGGTGCGTGGCACCAGCAGCGCATCGGCGGCAATCCGCGCGCTGGTCTCCGCGGTATCCGCCGCCTGTCGCATCGTGCGCTCGGTCGAGACGGCGGATGCGTTTGCCAGATCGCCGGCAATGCGCGCCTGACGCTCGGCCTCCAACTCCGCCTCCAGCACTGAGGTGTCGGACGATAGGCCGTTGGCGTTGCCGGTGCGGGCGTAGAGCGATTGGAAGAAGCCGCGCCACGCCGCGGTCACCCCGCCGTTAGTGTCGACCAGCGGGCCGGACGGAAACGCCGCGCGAAATAACGAAGCCATCAGGCGTACGGCACCTGAAACGCTACCCAATAGAATGTTGCCGCCTGCGGCACGATGGCACCGCTGGTATCCATCGAGGCAATCCACACATCGAAACCGGTCGAATCGGAATTTACGGCAGGAACGCCGAGCGTGTAGGTCGTAGCCACATGGGTAATAGCGACC
>DASXLF010000078.1:0-5097 GCA_036496405.1 Steroidobacteraceae bacterium
CGCAGGGCACGGAGAAGAACATGTTGAGCAAGTTGGCGCAGTAGTCCAGATCGTTCCGGGGATAGATGAACGGCTGGCCGAGCGCGTGCTTGTGGGCGGCAGCAGCGATGGTCGGGAGCTTGGCGACGATCCGGTGCGAGAAGATCTCCCGGTGGCGTGGATCGTGAATATCCAGCGAGTCGTGATAGAACGCGGACATTGAGGCCACCACCGCCGACACCATCGCCATCGGGTGGGCATCGTGATGAAAGCCGTTGAAGAATCGCAGCAGCGATTCATTGATCATGGTGTGGCGGGAGATGCTGGTTGAGAACGCCAGCAGCTTCCTGGAGTTCGGCAATTCACCGTGAATCAGCAGATAGGCCACTTCCATGAATGTGGCCTTCTCGGCCAGCTGCTCCACCGGGTAGCCCCGGTACAGCAGTACGCCGGCATCGCCATCGATGTAGGTGATTTTGCTTTCGCAGCTGGCGGTGGCACCGAATCCCGGGTCGAAGGTGAATACACCCTGATCGCGGCTGAGATTGGCGATATCGAGCACGTCCGGCCCAATGGTGCCCGAGCGCACGGGCAACTCCGACTTGTTGCCGGTGGCCGGATCAACCAGTTCGAAAGACTTGTCGTTCATGCGCCGCAGCGTTACATGGCAGGCGCATGGAATCAATCCGCGCGGAGCGCTGTCTCAGCGCGTGCTGGCGATACCCGGGTACTTCTTGCGGAACTTGTCGACACGACCCGCGGTGTCCAGGATTTTCTGCTTTCCGGTATAGAAGGGATGGCAGCTCGAGCACACTTCGACCTGCAGATCGTGACCTACTGTCGAACGGGTCTTGAAACTGTTGCCGCAGGTGCAGACGACATTGATTTCGGCGTAGTCGGGATGAGTCGCAGCTTTCATGATCCAAAGTCCTGGTGTGGGCGGCCCGGGTACGAACATCGCCAAGGGAAAAAGGGCGCGCAGTCTAGTCCTATGTATGGCCTCGGACAAGAGATTCAATCGCGGCCTCCAGAGCGGCCCGATTATCCACAGTTTCTGTGTATAACTCTGTGCGTAACCCGACCTCGCCGCTTCCCGCGTAGCGTTAATAATGCTTAATTATTGGTTTGTACAAAAAATGACCAGCAGATTACAGCCTAACAAATCAATGCGTTACGCAGCTATCATCGTGCGTTGGAAATAAAATGAGATGTAATCGGCTAATTTGGTGAAGTCGCCTTCCATCGCTGTGAATAAAACCGCAGTCGCAGGCCCTGTCGCCGCGGAAATGGCGGTGCTTGTAGGGCAATTACGACAGCGCCATTAGCGCTGCGGCACGAGAAATTCGCTCACTACGTCGTTCAGAAAGTTAAATCCCAACGCACTGGCGCGCCAGCGTCCGGCGTTCTGTTCCACCAGATCGCGCGCCCGCAGCCGCGCCAGCGGCGCCTGCAGCACGCTGCTGGCGAGACCCGTGCGCTGTTCGAATTCGCGTTCGTCGAAACCCTCGAGCAGCCGCAGCGTGTTCATCAGGTACTCGAACGGCAGCTCGCTGCTGGCCACGGTGCGGCGCGCGGGCGATGACGGCACACTGGACAGGTAGCGTCGCGGCTCGCGCTCGCGCCAGCTGCGCTCGACGTTCAAGACGCCGCCTTGCACGCGGCTGCATTTGCCGTGCGCGCCGGCACCGATGCCCAGATAATCGCCGAAGCGCCAGTAGTTGAGGTTGTGCCGGCACTGACGGCCCTGGCGCGCGTAGGCCGATACTTCATATTGTGCAAACCCGGCTTGCGCCAGTCGCTGCTGACAATCGATCTGCATCTGCAGCGCGCTGTCGGCATCGGGAAGCCCGTCCGGCGGCAAACCGCCAAACACAGTGCCGGGCTCGAGTGTCAGCTCGTAGTGCGAGATGTGCGCCGGCTCCAGTCGCAGCGCGTGATCGATATCCGCCAGCGCCCCGGCGACATTCTGCTGCGGCAGCCCATACATGAGATCGAGATTGAAATTATCGATGCCGGCCGAGCGCAGCTCCGCCACGGCGCGCTGCGTGTCGGCTGCGGCATGGATGCGCCCGAGCTGCTGCAACGCGCGGTCGTCGAAACTCTGTGCGCCCAGCGAGACGCGATTGATGCCAGCGGCGCGATAGTCGGCAAAGCGGCCGCGCTCGATGGTGCCCGGATTCGCCTCGAGCGTGATTTCAGCATCCGGTGCGAACAGCAGTTCGCTTCTCAGCGCGCCGAGCAGGCGCGCAACGGCGGCCGGCGCGAACAGGCTCGGCGTACCACCGCCGAAGAACACACTCGCCACCTCGCGCCCCTGCGCGTCCGCGGCCTGCACGCCCAGATCACGCAGCAGAGCGTCCACGTACAGCGCCTCGGGCAGTTCGCCGTGCAACGTGTGCGAATTGAAATCGCAATACGGGCATTTGCGCACGCACCACGGAAAATGTACGTACAGGGCCAACGGCGGCAGCGTCAATGCCGTCACCAATGCACCTGCTCGAGCTGCGGCAGCAATCTCTTCAGCGCCTGGGCGCGATGGCTGAGCTCATTCTTGACCGCCGGCGGTAATTCGGCGGCGCAGTCCCGCATGCCGTGCGGGATGAACAATGGGTCATAGCCAAAGCCCCGTCCGCCACAGGCGGCGAGCGCGATCGAGCCGTGCCACGTGCCACTCGCCAGTAATGGCGCTGTATCGCCGGAGTGGCGCACCAGGGCCAGCACGCAGCGATAGCGCGCCGTGCGCGCCGCGGGTGCCACGCCCTCCAGTTCCGCCAGCAGCTTGCGATTGTTAACCTGATCGCCGGCCGATTCTCCGGCGTAGCGCGCCGAGTGGACGCCCGGGCGCCCACCGAGCGCATCGACCTCCAGTCCGGAGTCATCGGCCAATGCCGGCAGCCCGCTAAGCCGAGCGGCGTGATGGGCCTTGAGCAGTGCGTTGGCTTCGAAGCTATCGCCGGTCTCGGCGATGCTGGGAATACCGATCGCGGTCTGCAGCACCAGTTCGATACCGTGGGAATCGAGCAGCACCGCGAATTCGCGCTGCTTGCCCGGATTGGCGCTGGCGAGTACGACCCGGCGAGCGCGCTCAGGCACCGAGCGCCTGCGCCTGCAGGGCGCATAGCTCACCGATGCCGCCGGCCGCCAGGTTCAGCAGAGCATCGAGTTCATGGCGCCGGAACGCATGGCCTTCGGCCGTACCCTGCACCTCTATGAATGCGCCACCATTGTTCATCACCACGTTCATGTCGGTCTCGGCTTCCGAGTCCTCGCCGTAGTCCAGGTCCAGCATGGGCACGCCGCGCACGATGCCCACTGAAACCGCGGCCACCTGGCCATGCAGCGGACTGGCGCTGAGCAGCCGGCGCTGCTGCAGACCCTCACAGGCGTCCGCCAGAGCAATGTAGGCGCCGGTGATGGCCGCCGTGCGTGTGCCGCCATCGGCCTGCAGCACGTCGCAGTCGATGGTGACCGTGCGCTCGCCCAGAGCCGAGAGATCGACCGCCGCGCGCAACGAACGGCCAATCAGCCGTTGGATTTCCTGGCTGCGCCCAGTCTGCTTGCCGCGCGCCGCTTCGCGCGGGCTGCGGGTATGGGTGGCGCGCGGCAGCATGCCGTATTCCGCCGTGACCCAGCCCTGGGACTTGCCACGCAGGAACGGCGGCACGCCTTCCTCGACGCTGGCCGTGCACAGCACGCGCGTCTGGCCGAACTCCACCAGCACCGAGCCTTCGGCGTGACAGGTGAAGCGGCGCGTGAAGCGCACCGGCCGCAGCGCATCGGCGGCGCGGCCCTGGGGGCGCAAATTCTTGTTCAGGAAAGTCTCCTAGTCGAGAAAGCGCAGGGCCGCCACCGAGGTATTGTCGCTGGCAGCGCCGGCATTGAGCAGCGCCTGGTTTGCAAGCGCCGCGAGCGTATCGCGAAGCGACAGACCCAGTGTCACGAACGCACTGGCGATCAGTTCCTCATCGAGATTAGCCCAGAAACCGTCGGTGCATACCAGCAATACATCGCCCGGGAATACCGCATGGCGCGCACTGACCGCCATCTCCGGCAGGATGGCCTCGCCGCCCAGGCACGACTCAACGAAATTGCGCATCGGGTGATTCTGCACCTGGCCGGCGCTGATCACGCCCTCGCGCACCAGCAGCTCGACATGACTGTGGTCGCGCGTGCGCTCCCGCACCCGGCCGGCGCGCAAGTGGTAGACCCGGCTGTCGCCCACATGGGCCCAAAAGGCCGAGGTCTGCTGCACGATGCAGATGGCGCAGGTGGCACGCGGACGCAATTCGATTGGCACCTGGGCGCCGAAAGCCACCACCCCCTGGTGCGCCACGCCCATCGCCAGGTGCAGAAACCCCAGCGGATCGAGCAATGGCAGAGTGGCCTGCTGGAAGCGGTCGGTGACGCTGCGCTGCGCGATCTCCGCCGCGGCCTCGCCGTCGGCGTGGCCGCCCATGCCGTCGCAAGCGATCAGCAACGCGGCCTCTTCCGACAGGGCAACCGCCACACGATCCTGATTGCTATCGCGCGTACCCTGCAGGCTCAGATCGGCATATTCAACCCGCAAGCGAGCTCCGACGCTTTACGCTAAACTTCGCCGCGCTTTATACACCATCAGCCTCCCATGATCGCAAGCATGACGGGTTTTGCGCGCCTCGAGCGCTCCGGCCCATATGGGACGCTGGTGTGCGAGATCCGCAGCGTTAACCATCGTTTTCTCGATGCCACCGTGCGCCTGCCCGACAGCTGCCGCGCGCTCGAGCCCGAATTGCGCCAGGGACTGGCTCGCGAGCTCAAGCGCGGCAAGGTCGACTGCACCTTGCAGCAGCGCACGGCGCAAGCCGGGGCCGCCAGCCTCGATATCGATCATGCCGCGCTCGAACGGCTGCTCGCGCGCCTGCGCGAACTCGGCTCGGTGCTGACCCAGCACGTGCAGATCGATCTGATCGAACTGCTGCGCTGGCCCGGCGTGCTGCGCGAGGACAGCGGCGATGCTGAAGGCCTGCTCGAGGAGGTGCGAGCCCTGTTCGCGCAAGCCCTGAGCGAAATTTCGCTGTCTCGGGCCCGCGAAGGCGCGCGCCTGGCGGCGCTGATCGAGCAGCGCTGTGCCACATTGGC
>DASXLF010000079.1:0-12306 GCA_036496405.1 Steroidobacteraceae bacterium
TCGCCGACGGGCTGCTGGCCGGCGCCATCCAGTACTGGCTGTACACGCGCCAACCGTGCGGCGATCCGCGCTGTGAAGACTGCGTGCCGATCAGCACCGCCGAAGCGCGCATGGCCGAACTCAAGCGCCTCATGGATCAACTCGCCGCCGAGAGCGAGTATTTTCACGCTCCGACCGACGCCAACGCCGGCCGCGCGTAGCATCCTCTATCCGGCGGTCGCCATCTGCGCGGCTATCACCTCGGCCAGCGAAGCTTCCAGCAGATCCAGGCCCTCCGCCAGCAGCGCATCGCTGATGGTCAACGGCGCCAGCAAGCGAATCACATTGCCGTACACACCGCAGGAAAGAATGATCAGTCCGCGTGCCGCTGCCCGCTGAACCAGGGCACGCGTCAATTCCATGTCGGGCTGATCGGCGCGCCGGTTCCTGACCAGCTCGATCGCGACCATGGAACCGAGGCCGCGCACGTCGCCGATGGCCGGGCACTTGGTCTGCAGAGTTCGCAGACGCGTTGTGAGCTGCGTCCCCAGCGTGAGCGAGCGCTCCGCCAGATGTTCATCGGCGATGATATCCAGCACCGCCAGCGCCGCGGCGCACGCCAGCGGCGAGCCGGCGAACGTACCGCCGAGTCCGCCGGGAGGCGGCGCGTCCATGATCGGCGCCTTGCCCACCACCGCCGACAGCGGCAATCCTCCGGCGATACTCTTGGCCACGGTCATCAGATCCGGTTCAATCCCGGAATACTCGCACGCGAACATGCGCCCAGTGCGCGCAAACCCCGACTGAATCTCATCGGCCACCAGCACGATACCGTGGCGGTCGCACAGCGCGCGAATACTGCGCAGGAACTCAGGCGGCGCGATATAAAAACCGCCTTCGCCCTGTACCGGCTCGATGATCAGCGCCGCAACGCGTGATGGTTCCAGATCGGTCCTGAACAAATGCTCGATCGCGGCCAGCGACTGCTGCGGCGTGACGCCGTGGTAAGCGCATGGAAACGGCACATGGAACACGTCCGGCAGCAACGGTCCGAATCCCGCCTTGTAAGGCTGCACCTTGCCGGTCAGCGTCATGGTGGCGAGCGTGCGTCCATGGAAGGCGCCGCCGAAGGCGATGACCGCCGAGCGGCGGGTGTGGTAGCGCGCGATCTTCACTGCGTTCTCGACCGCCTCGGCACCGGTGGAGAACAGAATGGATTTCTTGGCGCTCGGACCCGGGGCGAGCGCATTGAGACGCTCGGCCAGGGCGACATAACCCTCATACGGGGTGACCTGGAAACAGCTGTGACTGAGCTGGGTCAGCTGCGCCTGCACCGCCGCGACCACGCGCGTGTGCAGATGCCCGGTATTGAGTACCGCGATGCCGCTGGCGAAATCGATGTAACGCCGGCCCTCCGTGTCCCACAATTCGGCGTTCTGAGCCCGCTGGGCGTAGATGCCGAGCGAACTGGCGACTCCCCGGGCCACGGCGGCGCCACGACGGCGATGCAAGTCGGCATTGGTTCCCATGGGCCCTCCGGGGCTGAGGCGCGAACTATAAGCCTAATGGCATAAGCTCAAAACCGGATTCGTTTGCCGGGCGCGCCGCCGCATCGCTAGAATTCCGCGCCCCAATCCGGCACAGCCAATGGTAATTCCTTGAACGACAGCAGCAGCATCACCACGGAAGTGGTCGTCATCGGCGCGGGTCCCGCGGGCCTGTTTCAGGTGTTTGAACTCGGCTTGCTGGGCATCAAAGCCCATGTGCTGGATTCCTTGCGCCAGCCGGGAGGGCAGTGCACCGAGCTCTATCCCGATAAGCCCATCTACGACATTCCGGCGCTGCCGTTTTGCGGCGCGCAGGAACTGGTGGATCGCCTGATGCAGCAAATCAAGCCGTTCGGTGCCGAATTTCACCTGGGCGAGGAGGCGGTGGAGCTCAAGCGCCATGACAACGGCCGCTTCCGGGTGGTGACCAATGCCGGTACCGTGTTCGACGCCGGTGCCGTGGTCATTGCCGCCGGTGTAGGCTCGTTTCAACCGCGGCGATTGAGCCTTGATACCGCGGAGCAGTTCGAGGGCTCGCATATTCATTATCGCGTCAAAGCCGCCAGTGCCTTCCATGGCCGCAAGCTGGTGATTTTCGGCGGCGGCGACTCGGCACTCGACTGGGCCCTCGATCTGGCGCCGAAAGCGGCGAGCGTTGCCCTAGTGCACCGCCGACCGGAATTTCGCGGTGCACCGGCCACGCTGGCGCGCCTGCGGGAACTGGCGGCGGCGGGGAAATTGCGTTTCGTCGAAGGACTGGCGCACTCACTGCATAGCGATGCCGGGGCCATCAAAGGCGTGCACGTCAAGACCGCCGGTGGGGAACTCGAGCTGCTGGAGGCAGAACAGCTGCTGGTGTTCTTCGGCCTGGCACCGAAGCTCGGGCCGATCGCCGAGTGGGGTTTGGACATCGACAAACGGGCGATCAAGGTGGACACCGAGAAATTCGAATCCAACATCCCCGGCGTATTCGCCATCGGCGACATCAATACTTACCCGGGCAAGAAGAAGCTGATCCTGTCTGGCTTTCACGAGGCCGCTTTGGCATCGTTCGCCATTCAGCACTATCTGTATCCAGCCAAGAAGCAGTTCCTGCAGTACACCACCACCAGTCCGGCGATGCAGAAACGTCTGGGTGTCGCTGCCGCCTGATGGACCCACGGCTGGCGGCATTGGTGCGCCTGCTCGAGCTCGAACGGCTCGAACTGGATCTGTTTCGCGGCGCTAGCCGCGACATCGGCAGCCCGCAAGTATTTGGCGGACAGGTACTCGGTCAGGCCCTGAAGGCGGCCTACGCCACGGTCGACCCCGAGCGCGCCGCGCATTCGCTGCACGCATACTTTCTCAAGCGCGGCGACTTCAACGCACCGATCGTGTACGTCGTCGATCGCAGCCGCGACGGTCAGAGTTTCACCAGCCGGCGCGTCACCGCGCTCCAGCACGGCGAGCAGATTTTTCACATGGCGGCGTCATTCCAGGTGCCGCAACCGGGTCTGGAGCACCAGATGGCGATGCCGGCCGTGCCCGGTCCTGAAGGGTTGCCGGACTCGGGACTACCCGGTCGGCGACTCAATGAGTTGCCTGAGAAAATGCGGCAGTTCTACGCCCAGGTGCACCCGTTCGAGTTCCGCATGACCGACCCGATCGACCCGCTGCAGCCACGCAACGCCGCGCCGGTGCAGCACATCTGGGTGCGCGCGATCGACCGCCTGCCCGACGATGACGTGCTGCATCGCTGCCTGTTCGCCTATGTCTCAGATTTTCATCTGCTCGGTACCGCCGTGCGTCCGCACGCCTTGTCGTTCATCAGCGGTAACCTGATGCTGGCGAGTATCGATCACGCCATGTGGTTCCACCGGCCAATGCGCATTGATGAATGGTTGCTGTGTGCCATGGACAGCCCCAGCGCTTCGGGCTCGCGTGGCTTTGCGCGCGCCAGCGTGTTTACGCGCGATGGCCGTCTGGTGGGCAGCACGGCGCAGGAAGGACTGCTGCGCCTGATCGAACCGCCGACTAAGCGCTAGCGGTGGCCGGTACCCCGAAGCGGCCGCTGCGATAGTCGTCCACCGCCTGCTCGATTTCCGCGCGCGTATTCATGACGAATGGTCCGTATTGAACCACCGGCTCGCCCAGCGCGCGTGCGGCCAGCATTAACGCGCGCGCACCGTTCTCACCGGCCGCAATCGCGACGCTTGCGCCATCGGACAGCACACCGGCAGCGCGATGTGGCAGCGCGCCGGCCGAGCCCTCCGGGCCGATGTTCGCCTCGCCCTCATACAAATACAGGAAAGCGTTGTGTCCTTGCGGCACGGGAATCTCCAGGCGCTCGTGGGCGGCAAGCTGTATGTCCAGGTACAGCGGGTCGGTGCGCAGCGGCGCACCCGCGCCATTAACCGGGCCGTTTACACTCTGACCCTGCAGGCTGAGGCGGCCAGCGATCACTTTCACCCGGCCGCCGCTGGACAGGACCAGGGCCGGAACTTCGGTCGCCGGGATATCGCGGTAGTGCGCCGGTTTCATCTTCTGGTCCGAAGGCAGATTGAGCCAGAGTTGAAAGCCGCGCATGCGCCCCTGCGATTGCTGCGGCATTTCCGAGTGAATGATGCCGCCCGCAGCCGTCATCCATTGCACGTCGCCGGGGCCAAGATCGCCGCGATTGCCCAGGTGATCCTCGTGGCGCATGCGCCCATCGAGCATGTAGGTGACGGTCTCGAAACCTCGGTGCGGGTGCGATGGGAAACCGGCCAGATAGTCGCGCGGATCGTCAGAATAGAACTCATCCAGCATCAGAAACGGATCCAGGTATAGCCCGCGCTCGCTGCCGATACTGCGGCGTAATTTGACCCCGGCGCCGTCGGCGGTGGCCACAGATTGAATGATGCGGGTCAGGGTGCGCATGCGAGTTCAAGCCTGTAAAAGAGTCCAATAATCAGCGATATGTGGCCACTGGGGGCAATTCTCAATCCCCAACGCATGAGTCATTCCCGGGCCCGGAAATCCATGCACAGATATGAACTCCACTGCCAGTTGCAGTCAACGCTCGCGGGATGCTTAATACTGGTGAACTCGGACGGTAACTCCGTGTATTCGTTACAGGAATCGTAGGGGCGTGGCCATCAATGAGCGCGCAGTTCACAGCATTCACCGCAGTGCCTCGCTAGGATAGAAGCGTGGACGCTGAAGGGCCGATCTTCAATTTTGAGACCGACTTCGCGGGCACGCTGCGCTGCATTCCAATGAGTGTGCGTCTGAAGCTGGATGAGTGCGGAGTAAAGGTGTCGTTGAAACAGTGGAATCGGTTTCCGGCCGCGGATCGGCAGGCGCTGCTGAACACCCCCTGCGATACACCGAATGCGGCGAAGGGCTACAAGGATTTAATACTGTCGCTCATTGGCAAGCATACCTCCAGCGCGCCAGAGTACGTCACGGTGGACCCATCGCCCGAGTGGTCGGACACCAGCCGGGTGCCGCAGCGGATCGTCGCCTACGCCGCCGCGCTGGGGCGCAAGGCACCGGTGATTGATCAATGGAGCAAGTTGTCGCCCTTGAAGCGCTTTACCTTGTACAAGCTGACTCGCCCGAACCATAGCAATGACAATTTCATCCCTGCGATGCAGGAATTCGGACTGACCGATGGCTAAGTCATCGTCACGGCGTGTCATACCCATCAAAAGCGAGCCACCCTCGAACCTGAGCGGCGCCGAACGCGCCGCCGTTCTTAAGGCCTGTGCGCGGCTGAAGACGCTTCCCGGGGCGCTGATGCCCATACTGCATGCCGTTCAGGAAGAGCTGGGCCACGTCCCCAAAGATGCGGTACCACTGATCGCCTTCGAACTGAACCTGTCTTTGGCCGACGTGCATGGCGTCGTAACGTTCTATCACTATTTTCGCCAGCACCCGGGTGGGCGTCACGTCGTGCACCTGTGCCGCGCCGAGGCCTGCCAGGCGGTGGGTGCGGTGGCGTTGGAGCAGCACGCGAAGAAGGCGCTGGGCGTGGATTTTCACGGCACCACAAAAGACGGCGCTATCAGCCTTGAACCCGTGTACTGCCTGGGTAATTGCGCCCTGGGGCCCTCGATCATGATCGACAACAAGCTGCAGGGCCGGGTCTCCCCGCAGCGCTTCGATGAACTGATGGCCGCGGCCCGCACCGCAGAGGCGGCAGCCACATGAGCGCCGTGAAAATATATGTCCCCATCGATGCCGCCGCCTGCGGCGTCGGTGCCAACGAGACCGCCAGTGCCATCGCGGCCGAATCCCGGCGTCGCGGGGTCGAGATCGAGCTGGTTCGCAACGGTTCGCGCGGATTGCTGTGGCTTGAACCCCTGGTCGAAGTGTTGACCGCGAACGGACGCACGGCCTACGGACCGGTGAACGCCAAAGATGTCGCGTCGCTGTTCGACGCCGACTTTACCCAGGGAAAGTCCCATGCGCTGGCGCTTGGGCCTACCGAGGATATTCCGTATCTCAAGAATCAGGAGCGCCTGACTTTCGCGCGCGTCGGCATTATCGACCCGCGCAGTATCGACGAGTACATAGAGCACGACGGTTACCGCGGCCTGACTGCCGCGCTGGCCATGGAGCCCGGGGCGATCGTGGCGGCGGTGACGGCATCCGGGTTGCGCGGGCGTGGCGGAGCAGCATTTCCCGCCGGCATCAAATGGAAGACCGTGCTGGGTGCAGCCGCGACCCAGAAGTACATTGTCTGCAACGCCGATGAAGGAGATTCGGGCACATTTTCCGATCGCATGGTCATGGAGGGCGACCCGCTGGTGCTGGTCGAAGGCATGACCATTGCCGGCATCGCCACGGGCGCTACGCGCGGCTACATCTACCTGCGCTGGGAATATCCGGACGCCAAGATAGCGCTGGACGCGGCGATCGCCGCGGCACACGCGCGCAACTACCTGGGCGAGAATATTCAGGGCAGCGGCAAGCAGTTCGAGCTGGAAGTGCGCATGGGTGGCGGCGCCTACATCTGCGGCGAGGAGACTTCCTTGCTGGAATCCCTCGAGGGCAAGCGCGGCCAGGTGCGGTTCAAGCCGCCGCTGCCGGCGCTGCAGGGCTTATTCGGTAAGCCCACCGTGATCAACAACGTCATCACGCTGGCGTCGGTACCCATCATTCTCGATCGCGGCGCCGACTACTATCAGCACTACGGCATGGGCCGGTCGCGCGGTACCTTGCCGATCCAGCTGACCGGTAATATCAAGCACGGCGGTCTGGTGGAAAAAGCATTCGGCGCCACCTTGCGCGAATTGCTGTACGACTACGGCGGTGGGAGCCTGAGCGGCCGGCCGATCCGCGCGGTGCAGGTGGGCGGTCCGCTGGGTGCGTACATGCCCGAGTCGCAGTTTGATACGCCGTTGGATTACGAGGCGTTTGCCAATATCAAGGCCATGCTGGGACACGGTGGCATAGTGGTGTTCGATGACACGGTCGACATGGCGGCGCAGGCGCGCTACGCCATGGAATTCTGTGCCATTGAATCGTGCGGCAAATGTACACCCTGCCGCATCGGCTCCACCCGTGGAGTCGAAGTGGTGGATCGTCTGGTTGCCGGCGACAATGCCGAACGCCAGGAAATTATTCTGCGCGACTTGTGCGAAACGCTCCTCTACGGATCGTTGTGCGCGTTGGGCGGCCTGACGCCTTTTCCCGTGCTGTCAGCCCTGAACCATTTTCACGAAGATTTTGTCGAACCGGTAACTGCCAGAGCGCAAGCCTGACGGTTTGAGAGGAATTTCATGCAATCCATTGCAGAACAGGATCTGGGCACACCGCGGCGCTACAACGCCAAGACTGTGACGCTGACCATCGATGGCCAGGAGGTCACGGTGCCGGAGGGCACCTCGGTGATGCGCGCGGCCGCGCTCACGCAGGTCAAAATTCCCAAGCTGTGCGCCACTGATCAGCTCGAGGCATTCGGGTCCTGCCGACTGTGCCTGGTGCACATTGAAGGCATGAAGGGCTTGCCCGCATCGTGCACCACGCCGGCCGCCCAGGGCATGAAGGTCACGACGCAGAACAAGCAGATCGCCGATGTGCGCCGCGGCGTCATGGAACTGTACATTTCGGATCATCCGCTCGATTGCCTGACCTGCCCCGCCAATGGCCATTGCGAACTGCAGGATATGGCCGGTGTCGTGGGCTTGCGCGAGGTGCGCTATGGCTATGAAGGCGCTAACCACCTGTCCGCCAAAAAGGACACCAGCAATCCGTACTTCACTTTCGATCCCAGCAAATGCATCGTCTGCTCGCGCTGCGTGCGCGCCTGCGACGAGCAGCAGGGAACGCTGGCGCTGACCATCCAGGGACGCGGATTCGAGTCCACGGTGGCGGCGAGCCAGGACGTGCCGTTTATGGACTCGGAATGCGTCTCGTGCGGCGCCTGCGTGCAGGCGTGTCCGACGGCGACGCTGTCGGAAAATACCCTGATCGAGAAAGGGCAGGCCGAACACAGCATCGTGACCACCTGCGCCTACTGCGGCGTCGGTTGTTCGTTCCGTGCCGAGATGCAGGGCGAAGAACTGGTGCGCATGGTGCCGAACAAGGACGGTCACGCCAACCACGGGCACTCATGCGTCAAGGGTCGTTTCGCCATCGGCTACGCGAGCCATCCCGATCGCATCCTGAAGCCCATGATCCGCGCCAAGATTTCCGATCCCTGGCGCGAGGTTTCGTGGGAGGAAGCGATCGCGCACTCCGCCAGCGAGCTCAAGCGCATCCAGGAAAAGTATGGCCGGGATTCCATCGGTGGTATCACCTCGTCACGCTGCACCAACGAGGAGACCTACTTGGTGCAGAAGCTGGTGCGCGCGGGCTTCGGCAACAACAACGTCGACACCTGTGCACGTGTGTGTCATTCGCCAACCGGCTATGGACTCAAGAACACCATCGGCGAATCGGCCGGCACGCAGAATTTCGATTCCGTTATGCAGGCGGATGTGATCTTCGTCATCGGCGCCAACCCCACCGACGGCCATCCGGTGTTCGCCTCGCAGATGAAGCGCCGGCTGCGCCAGGGTGCCCGTCTGATCGTGGCCGATCCGCGGCGCATCGATCTGGTACGCACGCCGCATATCGAAGCCGACTATCACCTGAAACTTCGGCCCGGCACCAACGTGGCCCTCATCGACAGCCTGGCGCACGTCATCGTCACCGAAGGGCTGGTCGACGAGGAATTCGTGCGCGCGCGCTGCGAGATCGACTCATTCGAGAGGTGGCGCGATTTCGTCGCCGAGGCGCGCAACTCGCCCGAGGCCATGGAATCGGTTACCGGGGTGCCAGCGGCCGAAGTGCGCGCATCTGCGCGTCTGTACGCCACCGGCGGCAATGGCGCGATCTTTTACGGACTGGGCGTCACCGAACATTCCCAGGGTTCGACCATGGTCATGGGAATCGCCAATCTGGCCATGTGCACCGGCAATATCGGCCGCGAGGGTGTGGGCGTGAATCCGCTACGGGGCCAGAACAACGTCCAGGGCTCGTGTGACATGGGATCGTTTCCGCACGAGTTCCCGGGCTACCGGCACGTGGCGGATAACGAAGTGCGCAAGCAGTTCGAGGATGACTGGGGCATCACGCTGCGGGCCGATCCCGGCCTTAGAATTCCCAACATGTTCGAGGCGGCGCTCGACGGTGAATTCAAGGGCCTGTACATCGAAGGCGAGGACATCGCGCAGTCTGACCCCAACACCCAGCACGTAACGGCCGCACTCAGCGCCATGGAGTGCATCATCGTTCAGGACCTGTTCCTCAATGAATCGGCGAAATTCGCACACGTGTTCCTGCCCGGCTCCTCGTTCCTGGAAAAGGACGGCACCTTCATCAATGCCGAGCGGCGTATTTCCCGCGTGCGCACGGTGATGCAACCCAAGTCCGGCTACGCCGACTGGGAAATCACCCAGCTGCTATCCAATGCGGTGGGCTTTCCCATGCATTACACGCACCCGTCGGAAATCATGGACGAGATCGCGCGCTTGACGCCGACGTTCACCAGTGTGAGCTTCGATCGCATCGATGAGCTGGGCAGCATCCAGTGGCCGTGCAATCCGAACCATCCGGATGGCACGCCCACCATGCACGTGGGCGAATTCGTGCGCGGCAAGGGTCGTTTCCTGGTCACTGAGTACGTGCCGACCAACGAAAAAGTGAATGCCAAGTACCCGCTGATCCTGACCACTGGGCGAATCCTGAGCCAGTACAACGTGGGCGCTCAGACCCGGCGCACCCATAACAGTGAATGGCACTCCGAGGACCGTCTGGAAATTCATCCGCACGATGCCGACGAGCGCGGTATCGCCGAGGGCGACTGGGTGGGCATTTCCAGTCGCGCCGGCGACACGGTACTGCGCGCCCAGGTCACCGACCGGGTACAGCCGGGCGTCGTCTACACCACGTTCCATTTCCCGGAATCGGGGGCCAACGTCATTACTACCGATAACTCCGACTGGGCCACCAATTGTCCCGAGTACAAAGTCACCGCGGTACAGGCGACACGCGTCAGCCAGCCGTCCGAATGGCAGAAGCGCTTCCGCGAATTCAGCGAGACCCAGGAAAGCCTGCTGAAGAGCGCGGATGTGTTTGCCAAGTAGCCGGCGATGAGCGGCCAGCAACAATTGGTGCAGATGGCGAACGATATCGGCAATTTTTTCCGCTCTGAGCCGCGGCGCGAGGATGCGGTGGCCGCTATCGCCAATCACATCAAGGCCTACTGGACAGTGCGCATGCGCCAGAAGCTGATCGCGCAGTTGGAGCATGGCGACGCCGCGCTCGATGAGCTGCCTCTGGCGGCGGTTCAGACCCTTATCGATAAGCCCAATGCCAGGCCAGAGGTACCGCCGCCCGGTGGCGACGCCGGCTAGTGCCGCGTCAAGGAGCAGTGCAGTGAGCGAGGAGAGCAAGGGATCATCGGACGAGGCCATCGGCCGGCCGAAGCAATGGCGTGAAGGACGCTACCAGCAACCCGGCAAACCCGTGGATGACACGGTCGAGACCGGGACCGAAACTCCCGCTGTGCCGGACGGCAGCAATGGCGTGCCGGTGACCAGAGAAGACTACGAGAAGCGTTAGCCGGGCGTGGTCAGGCGCTGCGGGTTCGAATAGACGTTACAGTGGGTCTCGCGCAGGAAGCCGACCAAAGTCAGCCCCGATGCCAGCGCCAGGTTCACTGCCAGGCTTGACGGTGCGCCGATAGCGGCCAGCACCGCGACTCCCGCCCGCAACGCCTTCTGCACCAGCTCGAAGCTGGCACGTCCGCTCAACAATACGATGTGCTGCCTGAGCGGCAGCCGGCCAGCCAGCAGATTCTCCCCCACCAGTTTGTCGAATGCATTGTGACGCCCGACATCCTCGGCCACCGTGAGCAGGGTCCCTGAGAAATCAAACAATGCCGTGGCGTGGATGCCGCCGGTATCGCCGAATCTCGATTGCTGCTTGCGCATGCGTCCCGGAAGGCTCATCAGCACCGACAGTTCGACCATACCGTCGACGGCAATGCGCGTGGCCGCGGCCTTGGCAATGGCGGCGTCGAGCCCGGTGGTGCCGCAGACACCGCAGCTCGAGCCGGCCGAAAATCGACGCGTGGGCGTCTGCAGTTCGAATTGCACTTCCGGCCGCAGCCGCACATTGACCACATTGGGTCGTCGGGTGCTGGATTCGACGGCGTCGATGTCGCTCGCCTGATTGACGATGCCTTCGCCGTAGAGCAGGCCGGCCGCGAGCTGCTGGTCGTCGCCCGGTGTTCTCATGGTAGTACCGAACGAGACCGGCTCAGGGCCGAGTGCCGGGTGCTGCAGCAGATATTCCAGCGGTGCCTCGACGGCGACGCGGTCGTCCTGGTCGACGCTCGACTCGAGACCCGCGCGCAGAACCCGTACTTTCATGGTGCCGCTGGCCACCGGGTCCGCCGTGCTCATGCCGGGGATGATAGCGCTTCGCGGTTACAGCAGCTTGCCGGGATTCATGATGCCGTTGGGATCCAGCGCCTGCTTGATCGCGCGCATGGCTGCGAGCGCCACCGGCGAGCCATAGTGCTGCAGTTCCTCGCGCTTGAGACGCCCGATACCATGCTCGGCGCTGATGCTGCCGTGATAGCGGGCCACCAAATCGTGGATCGCGCGGCGTATGGCCGGCTCGCGGCCCAGGAATGCCTCATCCGTGCCCGCGTCGATGCGGTTGACATTGAAGTGCAGATTGCCGTCGCCGGCATGTCCGTAGCACACCAGTACGCCTTCGGGAACCTGCTCGCGCACCCACAGCGAAGCTTCGCTGATGAACTCCGGCAGCGAGGCCACCGGCACCGAAATGTCGTGCTTGAGGCTCGCACCTGCGCGCCGCTGGGCATCTGGCACGTGCTCGCGCAGGTGCCAGAACGCGGCGCGAACACGCTCGCTGGTGGCGAGCGCGGCGTCCAGCAGCAGAGCGCGCTCGCTGGCGCCCGCCAGTATCTGCTGCAGCAACTCATCGAGCGGTTCGTCGGCGCTGGAAGTGAGCTCGCACAGGATGTACCAGGGGTACGATCGGTCAAGCGGATCACGGACGCCGTCGATGAAGCGCGTGGCGAGTTCAATGGCGACACGCGGCAGCAATTCGAATGAGCTCAGGCGCTCGCCGGCTGCAATGCGCAGCATTCCCAACAGCTCCAGTGCCTGGCCAGGAGTCGCCAGGCCGACGAATGCGGTGGCGCTGCTGCGCACCTTCGGCCACAGCTTCAGGGTCGCGGCGGTGATCACCGCCAACGTACCTTCCGAGCCGATCAGCAGCGACTTGAGGTCGT